>NZ_JASUSU010000076.1:0-7365 GCF_030445905.1 Oceanotoga sp.
TAAAAATAAGCATGCTCTATAATTATTTTATAAATCAAAAAAACTCTGAGAAATAATAAACTCTCAGAGTTTTTCAAACATTAAAAAATAAGCATTGAATTTGAATATATTTTCTTTTATATCTTCTAACTAATTATTTATTGAACTTTCTATAATTTTTATTTCTTTTACTTGGCAATCGGTTAATGCTTTTTGAATCGTTGGATTTGATTTCATTTTGTTATAAACTTCTTCTATTTTTTTGATTTTTTCTTCTTTTGATTTTTCATTTATAGGAACTATGAGTTTTTCTACTTCTTCGTTTATATAGCTTCCGTCTTTTACCACTTCTTCTTTAAAATATAGTCCATAAACCATAAAATCAGCAATTTTTTCAAAGAAGTCAGATAATTCATTCGCTTTTTGTTCAGAATCGTTTAAGAGACCCTTTAAAAAAACAAGGATTTCTGATAAAAAATAATAAAATTTACTATTAATATCTTTATCCATTAAAATAGGTATTCTTTCAACAAATTGGTTAGAAAGAAGAAAACCCTTATCACTATATTGATGAGTAATTTTATCTATATAGAAATAAATCAATTTTGAGTTTAAAACTAATAATAAATAAGAAACACCATTTTTTGTAGTTATAAATGCCATACTATCTAAAATAATTGCAACATCTCTTACTAAACAGAATGTAGGTTTTTTAGTTACTCTTTGCCACACTATTTTTTCTTTTTCAAATTCCTTAACATAAGTACAGTTTCTTAAATTGTATGGGGTATCTCCTTGATCACATCTTTTTTTAATTCTATCTTCGAATTGGTCTAACCATTCTTTTATAACAGGGTAATCTTTTTCTACATCAATTCTTGAAACCCCATTATAACCATTATGAGAATTAATAAGCCATTTATCATTAAAATCAAAAGAATATCTTTTTATATCTCTACCTCTTAAAAGTGGTTTTATTATTTCGGAATTTTTGGGATCTTTTTTTATTAGTTCATCTTTTGTTTTTCCATTTATTATAAAAGCATTATTGTATCCAGTTTTAATACCAAAATATATTTCAATATCCCAGTCTTTTAGGGGTGTTCCAATTTTTTCTATTCTTTTTTTTATTTTTAGCTCTTCTTTATTTAAAAATGAAAATGTATCTTTGCTTAAATCTTCTTTTTTGTATATAACTTTTTCTTCTTTTATATATTCATCCAAACTTTTTTCAAGATCATAATTATCTCTTATATCACAATAGATGAATTCATCACTTTTTTTTGATTTTTGAAATTCAAAAACAGAAGTATCAACCGTTGCGTTTTCAAATACTTTTATCCCATTAAAATCTATGTATGATTTTATATCAACATTTTTAAGAATAAATTCACGAAAATCTTTTCCATAATTAGCTCTGGTCCATTTATTTGAAGTTATGTATGATAAAAAACCTTTTTGTTTTAGTTCTTCATACCCTTTTTCGTAAAAAGCTATGTAAATATCAGACGTTCCATTAAAAGTTTCATAATATTTTTTATACTTTTCTTTTAAAGAAACAGGTTTTATTTTTTCTCCTCTAATGTACGGCGGGTTCCCAATAACTACATCAAATCCATCTTTTATACCGAACATGAATTCTGAATCAAAAAATTCAGCAATATTGTTATGTTCATAGGGGTTCCAAGCTGCTATTTTTTGGCTTATTTCTGAATTAAAACCTATTTTGTCTAAGGCAGCTTTTAATTGCTCTCTTTTTTCTTTATCCAACATTTTATATTTATCTTTTGTAGATTTTGTTTTTGCTTCAAAGTATTTGTTTCTTATGCTTTTTAATTCTTCTTCTATTTTTTTGTACTCGTTTTGCCCTAATTGCAATGTTTTTGGTTTTTCTATTTTTAATAGTGTGTTTGCTGTAACAAATTTTGTTTCTAAATTTGGGAGAGTTAGTAGTCCAAAGTTTTTATCTTCTTTATTAACTTTTTGTTCTATAATCAAAGAGATAAAAAATCTGAGTTTTGAAATTTGTGCTGCTATTGGTTGTATATCAACACCATATATGCTGTTTTCTATTAAAAAAAGTTTTCTTGCATAGTTTGCATCATTTTTATTGAGGTTAAAAATATAATTTAATTCGTTGTGCCTTTCTTCAAAGTCTTCTTGTTCTTTTTTAATTTCTTCCATTTTTATTTCTTTCCATATATAGTTTTCTGGGTCGAGTTTTTCAAGAAGAAAAACTAATCTGTTTAAAACTCCCATAGGAAAAGCACCAGAACCACAGGCTGGGTCTAATATTTTTATATCGTAAATAGCCTTTACTATCTCCTCTACTTGTTTTTTTTCAAATTTATGTTCATATTTATTATAATCAAACAATTCTCCTAATTTATCTTCAGTTATGAAATCTAAATTTGTTTTTAAATATTCTTTTATAGAGCTATCTACCATGTAATGGACTATTTCCCTTGGTGTGTAATAACTTCCAGTTGCTTTTCTTGCAGTATCTCTTGTTTCAGGGTTATAACTTGCAAGAAGGTTTTCGAATATTCTTCCCAATAATTCTGGATCTAAAGCTACGTCTTCTTCTACAGGTGTATTTTCTTCGAGGGTAAATTTATATTTGTTTAGTATATTGAAAAGACCCTTTACACTATTTTTTTCTTTTTTGTTTTCATTAGAAAAAAGTAGTTCATCCGGGAATATTAATTTCTTTTCATTTTTTGGATTATCTGAAAACATATCAATTCTTTTTTCATGATGTCTATTGTTGCCAACTTCATCTAAACATTCAAAAAGTCCTCCATTTAAAAAAGGAATATCGTCAAAAAGATCTATTATAAGATTAGGATTTTTATCTTTTACAAATCTCAAATATCTGTATTTGTTATGAACACCGTAATAGCTACTTTTGTTTTGAAATGAACTAATAAATTTTCTATTATCTTTTTTATCTCTGTTCATTTCTGTGTTTAATGTTGCAAAGAACAAATTCTGTAGTATGGCTTTGTAATAAGTGCTGTTGTTTACTTCGGTATCTTTTACCAAAACATTTTCATAAATGTATTTTTCATCAAAGATTTTTTTATCTATAATTCCCTTTTCTTTTAAAAACCAAACGAATATAATTCTTGTCAAAAATCTTATTAAGTTTTGGGTGTTATTTTCTCTAACTTTTTCTGGATCTGCAGTTATTTTATCTGCGTTTTTAGTTTCGTCTGGTGAAGGAAATTTTACTTTATCTATAGAACTAAAAAACCAGTTATATAGCTCTTTGTAAAAACCTTTGTTAAGTTCTCTTACACTTAATTTTTCTTTCCACTTTTTGTGAAAATCGTTAAAATCTTTAGAATTTGCATCCATGTCTTTAAAATTTATGTCTTCCAAAATTCTTACGTGTGCTGCATGAGGTTCTTTTAAATCTATATCCTTTATTAAAGTTGTTTTTTCTATTACGTCTTTATCATGATCTCTTTTATGTATTCTTCTGTCTGTTATTGTCAAAGTAATTTTTTCATCATAGTTGAATATAATAAACGCTGGAGAGTTTAAAAGTCTATTTATCTTTTTAGATATATTTACTATTTTTGTCTTTGAATATTCTTGGTCTTTGAGTTTTACAGATAAAAATATATAACCAGCGATGATTTTTTGATCTGATTCGTATCTTATAAAATTATCTTTTTCTTCGTTACCTTCGCTGAAGGCAAAAAGCAAAGATATTTTTTCTATATATCTTTTTTCTTCTTCGGTTAGAGAAGTATTTTTTATACCTATTACATTTAAAAATTCTTCTAAATCATATTCATTTTTGGAAAATGTGTTATTTTTTAAAGGATAATCTAAAATTTCAAATAACTCTATTCCCGATTCATAAATATTTTCAAAATTATTCAATGTTTTTTGAATTAGGTTTCTATCCATTGTAATTCTCCTTATCTTTTATTATTAAAAAGCTAATTAGATCAAACTCTTCTTCATCCGATATTTGATTTTCTTTTGAAATTAAATTTATCTGTCCTCTTCCAGCACCAATTCCCAAAGATCTCATAGATTGATGATTCAATTTTTTGTTTATTTGTTTTACTATGCTATCTAATAATTCAGAGTATTTATCCATATTTTCTCCATCATCTGTTTCTTTTGAGAATATTTTTTCCAATTCTTCATAAGGTTGTTTTTCCCCAGAAGCTAATAATTTGTATATTTCTAATAGTTGTTTTAAATTTGTGTAATTGAATTTAATTTCTCCATCGTCATAAATGTAAACCAAAAAATATGGAGTTATTGGGTTGAATTTTTCTAAATTTTTTTCTATTTTCTCTTTTTTGGATAATTTTAACTTCAAACAGAAAATCACTCCAGGTTTTATAAATCCTTTTATGTTTTTTGGTATTTGATTTTCTGAGTAATCATTTTCCTTTGGTATAGGTACTATCGAGTATATCCCTCTTGGGAGATATTTTAATTTTTCATTTTTATCTAAGTAGTTAGTTAAATCCATTTTGTAATCATCTAAGGTAAAATCTGTTAGAGATATCGTGTCATCCATGTCTTCTAAATCTATAACTTCATTTTGTAGTTTTTTTAGTTGTTCTCCTCTAAAGTCTAAATAATTATCTTCATCTTCTTTTATTTCAAATATGTTTTCGTGTCCTGTTCCACTCATATCAGAAAGAGCCATCCTATTTTTTACTCTCTTTTCTAAATTTATATATTTTTCGAGGTCTTTTTCAGGCCAAAAATTAACCAATTGTATCTTTTGATTTTTTGAACCAATTCTGTCAATTCTTCCAAATCTTTGTGTTATTCTAACTGGGTTCCAATGTATGTCGTAATTTATTAAGTAATCACAATCTTGTAGATTTTGACCTTCTGATATACAATCAGTTGCAACGAGTATATCTATTTCTTCTTTACAATTAATTTTACCTTTTGATTTTGGAGAAAAACTCTGTAATATTTCTTCAAAATTTTTAAGGCCAATGGTTGAGCTATTTTGTCCAGCTCCAGTTACCAAACCAAGATTTAAATCCCTTTTAGATAATTCTTTTTTTAAGTTTAAATACAAATAATTAGCTGTATCTGCATATGCTGTAAATATTAATATTTTTTTGTTATTTTTGTTTATTGGGTTTTCGATTTTTTCTTCGATTATTTCGACCAAAGTTTTGAGTTTTGCATCTTTATCTCTGTTTATCTTGTTAGCTTCTTTTAGTAGTTCTTTTATAACTTTATAATCTTTTTTTATTTTTTCAAGCCACTCAGAAGCTCTCATTTCTTTTAGGTTGAAGTTTATTTTACCCTCAATCAATAAATCCATTTCTTCTTCAGAATATTCTTCTTTGTTAAAGTCTAAATCTATTTCTTTGTATTCCTCTCGATTTTCTTTATAATTTTCTATCTTGTTTATTAGATTTTCATGTTTTTTGGCTAATCTTTCAAACGTTAGTCTAAAGGAATGAATTGAACTTTCTAATCTTTTTAAATAATTAGTTTTTAGCATTAGTATCAAATTTTGTTCTCTGTCTTTTTGGCTAAGAGTTCCTGTACCACCTTTTACTAAGGTATCATGTTTTTCTGCGTATTCTTCTTGGCTTAATTTTCTAACAAAATTTGAAGGATAATATATACTTAAATCCATTTCTAATATCTTATTATTAAGTTGTTCATAATTCATGACTTGTTTAGATGTATCCAATTCAGAGTATATTGATATAGGTTTTAATCTTTTTGGAAATTTGCCTATTTTGTTGATATCATAATATTTTTTTATATGTTTTCTCGACCTAGATATTGTGTATTCATCCAATAATTTAAAAAAATCGGAATCCATTTCTTCAACAAGATTTATTTTTGAACCGTTATTTTTCTCTTCAGCCCATTTATCAAAGTTTCTTTGTGCTCTTTTAATAACTGAAGATATTCTCTCGATATTCTGCTTGTTTAAAGCTTGATCATCTTCTTTTGTAATAAAATTTATTTGATTATGCAAATCACTTAGATCATTGTTTATTGGAGTAGCTGTTAACATTAACACTTTTGTGTTTTGTCCAGCTTTAATAATTTTATTCATTAGTTTTTCGTATCTTGTAATTCTATTTTTTATAGCTCTGTTGTTTCTAAAGTTGTGAGACTCGTCTATTACTACTAAATCATATCTTTCCCAATTAATTTTTTCTAAAAAATATCCATTAGCTGCCCTTCCTTTATCTCTAGATAAATCCGTATGAAAGAATATGTCATAATAGAATTTGTCTTCGAATAATATATTGTCATCCACGGTTCCTTTATATGTATTCCAGTTTTCATATAGTCTTTTTGGGCATAAAACTAGAACTCTGTCATTTTTCATTTCATAATATTTTATAACTGCCAAAGCTTCGAATGTTTTTCCCAACCCTACACTATCTGCCAAAATACAGCCATTATGTTTTTCTATTTTACTTATTGCAGCTTTTACTCCGTCTTTTTGAAAATCATATAGCATATTCCAGATTTTTGTTTCTTGGAAATCTTCTTGCTGTGTATATTTTTCTTGATTTTCAACATATTCTTCAAAAATTTTGTATAGAGTGAATAAATAAACTATCTCTGGGCTATTGTCTTTATACACTTTGTTTAAATACTCTAACACTTGATATTTAACATCTTCAACTAATCCTGTTTTATCATTCCAAATAGAATCAAACCATTTTTTTGATTCATTCACATCTCTTTGATCAGAAAGATATACGTTCAATTCTATATTATGACTATTTTTAAATCCCAACCCACTGTAAGTAAAATTTGAGCTACCAGTGATTGCCCTTGGATCTCTTTCAGGTTTTTCAATATGATACATTTTCCCGTGTAAAAAGTTTGGTTTTACCATGGATTTTATATTTACTTTTTCTTCTATCCATTTAGCACATTCTTTTGCTACCTTTTTTTGTTTTAGTTTATTTTTTATTGTTATATTGGTTGAATTATCTTCAATAGTAAATTCTTTTGATTGCATTTGATCTGGGTTCATATTTTTTATGAAGCTTGGTTCTCCAAATAAAAAATTTAGACTTTCTATATCATCAAATTTTTCTTTTAATTCATAATAAGCATAAATCGTAAAGTATGCTGACACTATAGATAATTTTGATCCTTTTTCAATATTATTTTTTAAATACTCCCACATTTTTTGACTTTTATTATCAATTATATTACTATAATTATTCATTTTATTCTTCACCTCTTTAGGAGATTATATAATTAGATTATACAATAATTTAATTGTATAAAAAAATTTTATTATAATTCAAAAGAAGCCGAAGAATTAAAAATAAGCATGCTCTATAATTATTTTATAAATCAAAAAAACTCTGAGAAATAATAAACTCTCAGAGTTTTTCAAAC
>NZ_JASUSU010000026.1:0-36035 GCF_030445905.1 Oceanotoga sp.
GTTTGAAAAACTCTGAGAGTTTATTATTTCTCAGAGTTTTTTTGATTTATAAAATAATTATAGAGCATGCTTATTTTTAATTCTTCGGCTTCTTTTGAAAAACCTAGTTCTTTTAATATTTGAAAAGAAAATTCTAAAGCGGTGGCAGGACCTCTTGAAGTACCTATATTTTCATCTATTACAAAGGGTTTTTCTGAATAATTTTCAATTTTTATCTGTTCTTTGAATGATGGGTATGATGTGGCTTCTTTTTTTAGTACATTTGCTTTTGAGAGTACTATTGGGGCAGCACATATTGCAAATATTTTTTTGTTTTCTTTATCAAATTTTTTTATTATATTTATTAATTTTTCATTGTTTTTTAGGTTTTCTGCTCCAGGCATGCCTCCGGGTAAGTATAATGAGGAATAGTCATTTTCGTTTATTTCATCTAAGGTTTTATCTGCTATTATTTTTATATTATGAGCTCCAATAACTTCTTTATTTTTTATTGAACATATGTCTGTTTCTACTCCGGCTCTTCTTAAAACATCAACTATGGTTAAAGCTTCTATTTCTTCAAAACCATCTGCTAAAAATACTATTAGTTTTTTCATTATTTCACCTCCTAAACATATTATAACATTTAATATTCTTTTATTTTTTATCTATTTTTAAGAATAATGGTTTAAAATATTATTAAAATAAGAAATGAATTTAATTGGGGGATATATGAAACCATATTTTATTCTTTATTTTATAATTCCTGTATTATTAACATCTTTTTTTTATAGATCTGATAGTGATTCTAATTATTTGATAGACAAAAAAGTGTATGAATATAAGAATTTTTACATAGAATATCCTATTATTCGGGGATATGAAAAAAAATTGATTCAAAATAATGTGAATCAAAGTTTTGAGTTTTTGATTAGTAAATATTCTGATGATCTTTTTTATTCAAATATGAATATATATTTTGAAATAAATAAAAGAAATAGAAACATTTTAAGTGTTGTGTTTAGGGGAAAAGGAAGATTAAAGAATAAAAAATATGTTGAAATTTTAGATTCTGTCAATTTTGATATGTTTAAAACTGGAAAGGTTATCAATTATTCTAATTTTATAAAAGATGATTTAATCGTTAGAAAAATAATTTTAAACAGAATGTATGAACAGTTTGGAATAGATGATTTAAAAACAAATAATATAGAATTTTATTTTAAAGATGATAATATTATTTTTTATTTTAAACTTTTCGATGATTTTTATAAAGATTATTTAGAAGTTTCTGTTCCATTATCTGAATTATCACTTCATTTAGATTATGATTTTTAGTAGTTTTTGTTAAAAATAGGAGATGGTCGTATGGTTAAACTTTTGATGTGATTTAATTTTATATTAAAAAATCAAAGGAGTGGGATCATGCATCGGTTTGAGATCCAAGATTTTGAATTGAGTTATATTTCCGAACTTTCTAAAATTGTGGAAGATACGTGGCATATAAATAATGATTTTGGAAAAGGTTTTTATCCTAAAGATTATTTATCTTATTGTTATGTTAAATATAATTATAATCTTTCGGATTATTCTAAAATGATACTTGTCGATGGAAAATTTGCTGGCATAATTTTTGGTAGAATCAATAAAAATTTTAAATTTTTTGATTATTTTAAAGGAAATTTTAAAAATTTTTTTATGGGTTTAAATATTCTTTTGAAGAATAAAGTTAATTTTTTTAAACTTTTTAGATTTTTAAAAAAGGATAAAAAAATAGTTTTTGAGAAGAAAAATAATGAATTTTTTGATACAGAAGTAACACTTTTTATAGTAGATCCTTCTTTCAGAGGATTGGGAATAGGTAGAAAACTTATGAATGATTTTAAAAATTATTGTAAAAATAATAATGTTAAGTATATTTATCTTTATACAGACTCTATGTGTAATATAAATTTTTATGATAAATATGGATTTAAACAGATTTTTAAGAGGTTGAATAGTGTTAAAATAGAGAAAAAAAAGATCAATTATTATGATTATATTTATATAATGAAACCTTAAAATAAGATATTTAGCCATCCAAGAGGATGGCTTTTTATATTTAAATATAACTTTTACAATAATTTGAATTATTATAAATATAATTGATGTATTGTGTATATACAGGAGTTTTTTTGATTCTTATTTTATTAAGAAGAGGAGATTTTTTATGAATGAATCTATTATTAAGAATATAACGTATGTGGATTTTTATAAGTTTAATATGTTGAAGGTTATTTATAAATGTTATCCAAATATAATAACTAAGTGGAAGCATTATACGAGAAGTAAAGGGATAGATTATGAACCTATTTTACCAGAATTAAAAAAACAAATAGAGATGCTTGAAGATCTTAGACTCAGTAATGAAGAGTATGATTATTTGAAGAATTTAAAGACATCTTTTGATTATAATTTTTATGATAAAAGTTTTTTGCAAAGAATTTCTAATTTGAGGTTTAATAAAAATAATATAACAAAACTTGATATAGGAAAAGATGGAAATCTTGAACTTGAATTTGAAGGTTTATGGTCAGATGTAACTTTTTTAGAGATATACTTGATGCTCATAGTTAATGATTTGTATTATCAGAATAAATATAATAAAGATTATAAATCGGCAGAAAATGAAGTTATAAAAAAACTTAAAATTAGTATAGAAAAAGTAAAAAAATATAATGATGAAACTTTTAAATATGCAGATTTTGGAACGAGAAGAGCTTTTTCTCCAGAAATTCTTGAAGAAACTATAAGAATGCAAGCTGAAGAAGTACCAGAAAATTTTGTTGGTACGAGTAATGTTTATTTAGCTATGAAATATGATTTAAAGCCAATAGGAACTATGGCACATGAAATGTTTATGGCAACTCAAGGTTCTGATATAGCTGTTAGAAATGTTCAGAAACAGGTTTTGCATGATTGGCTAATATCTTGGGAAGGACTTTTTGGGACTTTATTGACGGATACATTTGGAACTTTATCTTTTTTAGAAGATTCAAAACTTCTTTATCTTAAGGTTGCAGATGGGTTTAGACATGATTCCTCAGATCCTATAAGATGGGGTTGGCTTATGTATGCCAGTCTTTTGAAAAATGGTATAGATCCAAAAACAAAAACTATGGTATTTTCAGATAGTTTAAATATGGATAAGGCAATAACTCTTCATTCTTATTTTAAAGATTATCTTAAAATGAGCTTTGGTATTGGAACAGCTCTTACAGGAGATGTTGAACCTATAAATCATGTTATAAAGATAAGTGAATCGAATGGATATCCTGTTGCAAAGTTGTCAGATGATTATCATAAAACACTTTCTAATGAAGAGAATTTTCTGAATTATTTAAAAGGGCAGTATAAATATAGATCTTTTTCTACTTTTAGTGATGAGGAGTTTACGCAGTTTCTTAAGGATAAATACAATTTTAAACTTCCTAAGAAACTAATAAAATTATGATAAATTCTAATAATAATGAAAAATATTATATATCTTTCAAAAATTTAAATAATAGATCTATACAGATGGCTTATGGTAATATAAATGATATAATGCCTTCTGCAAGTTTGATAAAACTATTTATTGCAGGTTATTATCTTGAGAAACTTGAATCAGAGAGATCTTTGAGTATTTTTGAAAGAGATTTTGAACTGATGCTTTCTGAAAGTAATAATGAGTCTACAAATAAGCTTATAACTGCTCTTGGCATGGATAAAATAAATGAATATATAATAAGAAAAGGATTTAATTCCACTGTATTGAAAAGAAAGATGCTTGATTTTGATAGTAGAAAGAATGATATAGATAATATGACTTGTATGCTTGATATAGAACGTTTTTTTGAATTGATATATTTTAAGAATCTTAATGGTAATTCTGATGAGAGGATAGTTGAGATTCTTTTTAAACAGAAAATAAATAATAAAATTCCAGATTTTTTTATTGGAAAGTTTTCTCATAAAACTGGTGAAATTCCTTATGATGATTTAAACAATCTATTAGGTGTAGAGCACGATGTTGGAATTTTTGAGGATGAAGATCCTTATTTAATATGTTTGATGTGTAATGATGTTTCAAATAATGAAAAAGCTATTGATAATATAAAAAAATTATTTTTAAAATTATATAATATATTTATAAAAAAACAAGGTCAATCATAATTGATTGACCTTGTTTTTATATTTCATCTGTTAATGGTTCTATTTTTGTTTTTTTAATTCTTGATATGAATAATATGAAAAATACTATGGCAATTATTATTCCAACTATGTTTGAGAACAAAGAGTTCAATTTAAATCCTTCTGGAGCTTGTAATATATAAGAAACTGTTACAGCTGTCATAAATATTGCTGGTATGGTTGTTATCCAATGATTTTTTTTATTGAATGCAAGATATGCCGCTGCTGCCCATAACACTATCATTGCGAGTGTTTGATTTGACCATGAGAAATATCTCCATATTATTGAAAAATTTATTTTAGTTAAAGCAAATCCAACTATGAATAGAGGTATTGCTATTAAGTATCTATTTAAAGGTTTTCTTTGATTTAATTTAAAAGAATCAGCTATTGTTAGTCTCGCACTTCTAAAAGCAGTATCTCCAGAAGTTATAGGTGCTGCGATTACTCCTAATACTGCAAGTATTCCACCTATTTTTCCCATTAAAGTATTTGAAATTTCATTTACAACTACTGCTGGACCACCATTGGCCAATACTTCTGATAACCCATTTGTGCCATTGTAAAATGACATTGCAGCTGCTGCCCAAACCATTGCAATTATACCTTCAGCTATCATTGCACCATAAAAAATTTTTCTTCCTTGTCTTTCATTTGTTAAACATCTTGCCATCATTGGAGATTGAGTTGCATGAAATCCAGATATTGCTCCACAGGCTATTGTAATAAAAAGAAAAGGAAAAATAGGTGTTGAGGCTGGATGTAAGTTAGAGAATGTCATTTCTGGCATATTATAACCTTTAAATATTAAGTTAAATCCAATTCCAATTGCCATTATCATCAATGAAAGTCCAAAAATAGGATAAACTTTTCCTATTATTTTGTCCACTGGAAGTACTGTTGCAAAAAGATAATAAAGTATAATTGCTATTACCCACATATTGGTACTCCAGTTTGTGAGATTGTTCAAAAGTCCTGCAGGACCTGTTACAAAAACAACTCCAACAAGAATTAATAGAACTACGGTGAATACTCTCATTATTTGTTTTATTGTATTTCCTAAATATGTGCCTACTATTTCTGAAGCACTTGCTCCCGCATGCCTAACAGAAAGCATTCCGGAAAAAAAGTCATGAACTCCACCAGCAAATATACTTCCTAATATTATCCACAAATATGCAATAGGTCCCCATAATGCACCAGCTATTGCTCCAAATATTGGGCCAAGACCGGCTATGTTTAAAAATTGTATTAGAAAAATTTTCCAACCTTTCATAGGAACATAATCAACACCATCTTCAAGTTCTATTGCAGGTGTTTTTCTGTTTTCTTCTATTCCAAAAATCTTTTCAACTACTTTACCATATGTAAAATAACCTAAAATTAAAAGACCTATAGAAACCAAGAAAGTTATCATAAAAACTCCCTCCTTTAAATTAAAATCCCAATATAATTTTAATTTATATTTAGGAAGAAGTCTTTCGTCTTTTCTTAAAGGGTAGTTTTTTTGTAATAAGAGGTATAATATTTGACATGAGTTTTTTTATTTTATATTTAATTTATTTTTGAATTCTTTTATATAACTTCTACTAACTGGCGCTTCTTGTTCTATTCCTTCAAATTTGATGTTATAAGTGTTATTTGACCAAGGTATTATTTCTTTTACTTTATTTATATTTATTATATAAGATCTATGAGTTCTTATGAAATTGTTATCATTTAAATATTCTAAAAAATCACTTATACCCATATTTATAATGTATTCATTTTTTTTAGTATACACTAAAGTATCTCTTTCCATTGCTTCGCAAAAAAATATATCTTTTATATCTATTAATAGTATCTTTTCATCACGTTTTAAAGCAATTTTGTTACAGCATTTTTTTGATTCATCACAAGATTTTTCAAGTTTTTTTAAAGTAGAAATGATTCTTTCTTCTGAAAAAGGTTTTAAAATATAGTCGAAAGCTTCAATTTCAAATGCATCTATTGCATGTTCAGGATAAGCTGTTGTGAAAACTATTTTTATAGTGTCTTCAAATTTTTTGATTATTTTTGCAAATGACATTCCATCTAATCCAGGCATATTTATATCTAAAAATATTATATCTATTGTATTGGATTCAAGAAATTTTAATGCATCTATAGCATTATCAAATTCTTTTGAAATAATTATTTGACTATATTTATTTATGAAGTATTTTAATTCTTCTCTTGAAGGATATTCATCTTCAACTATAATACAGTTCATTTTTTTCTTCCTCTCCCTTTATTTTAAAAGTTATCTTAGTTCCTTTGTTTCGATTTGAAATTTTAAGTCCTTCACCATAAAGTAATTTTAATCTATTATGAACGTTTAAAAGTCCAATGCTATTTTTTAAAGTATTATTATATACTTTTTTTATTATTTCTTCATCTATACCTTTGCCATTATCTGTTACTTCGATTAGAAAGTAATTTTTTATATTCTTTATTTTTAAGGTTATTTTACCATTTCCTGTTCCTTCTAAAATACCATGTTTTATAGAATTTTCTACTAATGGTTGTATTGTTAAAGAAGGTAGATCAAAATTTATGTTTTCATCCAAAATTATTTCAAGCTGTATTTTATCACCGTATCTTGCTTTTTCTATTTCAAAATATGCCTTTACATGTTCTATTTCTTTTCTTATATTTACAAAATCTTTTTCTATTTCAAGATTATATCTTAAATAAGTTGAAAGATCTATTATTAATTTTCTTGCTTTATCAGGGTCTATTCTTATAAAAGAAATTATAGTATTTAATGCATTAAATAAGAAATGTGGGTTTATTTGAGCTTGAAGAGCTTTTAACTCTGATTTGTCAGCTATTCTTTGATATTTTTCTATATTGCTTATTTCTATTTGAGTAGAGATTAATTGAGATAATCCTTCTGCAAGAAATAAATCTCTTAAAGTAATTGCATTTTCTTTTGAAAAATATATTTTTAAAGATCCTATTATTGATTTATTTTGTATTAATGGAACAACTATAGCTGATTTTAAAGGACAATCTTTATATTTACAGCCTATTTCATTTTTAGTGTTTAAAACTTTTATTTCTTTATTTTTTATAGCTTGAAATGTTGCTTGAGTTATGAACTTAGAACCGGCTATATGATGATCTGATCCTAATCCTACATGAGCAAGTATTTTTTCTTTATCTGTAAAGGATACAGCTGCTGCGTTTACTTCATTTTTTATTATTTCACAGGCTTTTTTTATAGAATGTTCATTCATTTCTCTAAAATAAGGTAATGTTTTATTTGCAATTTTTAACGCTAATTGAGCTTGTTTTGCTTGCATTTCATCTTTTTGTTTGAATAAATTTTCTAATATCAATAATACTATACCTACACCAACACCTACAATTATAGGCATTGGTAGGAAAATACTTTTAACTATTTCTAAGGCTAAGTTGAAGGGTTTTGAATAAGTTAATATTAATAACATACTTATAGATTCAGCTATAAAACCCATTATTAGTCCATATATCCATCTTTTTTTTACGTTTAAGTATTTATATGCTAATCCGGAAATTAAGCCACTGAATAATGTTGTTATGGAACATGGAAAAGTAGTTATTCCTCCAATATCTATTAAAAATCTGTGACTACTTGCAATTATTCCAGCTATTAAACCAACTGTAGGTCCTCCTAATATTCCCCCAACTATAACTCCAACATTTCTTGTATTTGCAATTGCACCGTTTACATTTGTTCCCATATATGTTCCAAGAATTCCAAATAACCCAAAAAATATTCCAAGAAAAATTTTATCTTTAATTTCAAATTTATCTTTTATAACCATTTTTTTAAAACTCTTTAATTTAGTTATAAAAACTATTATTAATACTATGTACATTATATTATCAAAAAGGGGTTTGAATAATTTTAAGATTTCCATTTTTAACACTTCCATTCATCTTTTTATTAAATTATAACTTATTAAGATTATTTTTTAAAATAACATTTTTAATTTTTTTGATAAATGAATATAATTTCATATTCATGAAATTATTGGTATTTTTAAGAAAAAACAATTTAATCATTTTCATATGAGTGAAAATGATTAAAATTGAGTATTTTAAAATTTGTAAATGTTTAAATACCACGTTATAATGAATTTGGATGATAAATATTTTTTTCACAAGTTTAATTGCCATATTAAAGATTTTTATATATTCATTATAATGAAATTATTATTTATGTATGAATTTTATTTTCATTTTAAAAAATAAAATTCACTCTTATTAATGTATAATTATAATATTAAGAAAATAGGAGGGAATTTTATGATAGATGATATAGGTAATAAAGTTAAAAAACTGAGAAGTAAAAAAAATATGACTTTGAAGGAATTGAGTGAAAAAACAGATCTTTCTACTGGATTTTTATCACAATTTGAAAGAGGACTTACTACTATAGCTATAGATTCTCTTGAAAAAATTTCTAAGGTATTAGATGTAAAATTATCTTATTTTTTTCAAGAAGATATTTCTAAAGATGAAGATGATGTGGTTATAAGAAGTTATGAAAAAGAAGTATATCAAGTAGATAGTTCTTTTATAATACATTATCATCTTACAAAGAATGTTAAAGATAAGTGTATGTTGACAAGATATATTGAACTTTTACCTAAAAAGAAAAATGAGAATATAAAAACTTATTCTCATGATGGAGAAGAATTTTTATATGTTTTAGAAGGAATTGTAACTTTATTTGTTGGGGATAAAGAATATGATCTTTTTCCAGGAGACAGTGCTCATTATTCTTCTAATATTCCACATAATTGGACTAATAATACAAATAAAAAAGTTAGTTTTATATTTGTAAATACACCCAATGGACATAAATTTTGTGAATGATTAAAGTTTTTAGGAGTGATCGTATGTTTCAAGCTAAAGTTATAAATATACAAAAATATTCTATTCATGATGGCCCTGGTATACGTACAACAGTATTTTTAAAGGGGTGCCCACTTAAATGTTGGTGGTGTCATAATCCAGAAAGTCAAAATTTTGGAAGAGAACTTCTATTTTACGATGAAAGATGTGTTGGTTGTGGTAAATGTGTGAAGAGGTGTCCTAATGATGCAATTTCAATTATTAATGGATTAGCTATTACAGATGAAAGATGTGTTTTATGTGGCAATTGTGTTGATTTTTGTGTTAATAATGCAAGAGAAATTGTTGGAGAAAATATGTCTACTACAGAGGTTTTTGATCAGATAATAAAAGATGAAATGTTTTATGAAGAATCTTCTGGTGGAATAACTTTTTCTGGTGGAGAACCTTTAATGCATCCTGATTTTTTATTAGAAATTTTGAAAAAATGTAAAAGTAGAGATATTCATGTTGCTATAGATACTTCTGGATATGCTCCATGGGATAATTTTGAAAAAATAATAGATTATGTAGATCTTTTTTTATACGATTTAAAACATATGGATGAAGACAAGCATTTAAAATATATGGGTGTTTCAAATGATTTGATTTTTGAAAACTTGAAAAAATTATCGAGTTTTGGAAAAGAGATTTATATAAGAATGCCTTTAATTCATAATATAAATGATTATGATAAAAATATTATGAATTGTATAGAATTTTTAAAAAATATAAAATTTTCACAACTTAATATTTTACCTTATCATAAGATGGGCAAAGATAAGTATAGAAGATTGAATATGAAAACATATATGGAAGAACTTGAAAGTCCTTCTGATGAAAGAATACTTGAGATAAAGAAGATGTTTGAAGATTCTGGAATAAAAGTTAAAATAGGAGGTTGATTTTGAATGATAACTGAGAGAGTAAGAAAACTCAGAGAAGAAAGTTTGAAGGCTATTCCTCGTATTTCAATGGAGAGAGCTAAGATTGTTGATGAAGTTTATAAGAAGTTTGAAGGGTCTGTATCTATACCTGTTTTAAGAGCTTTAGTTCTTAAAGAAATAATGAGTAATAAAGAATTATGTATTAATGATGGAGAACTTATAGTTGGTGAAAGAGGTGAAGCTCCAGCTGCAACTCCAACATATCCAGAATTATGCTGTCATACTATTGAGGATATGGAGATTATGGATAAAAGAGAGAAAATATCTTTTAAAGTGAAAAAAGAAGATATGCAGTTTCAAAAAGATGTGATAATTCCTTATTGGGAAAAAAGATCTATGAGACATCTCATTCTTGAAAATGTTACTGAAGAATGGAAAGAATGTTATGCAGCGGGTATTTTTACAGAATTTATGGAACAAAGAGGTCCAGGACATACAGTAGCCGATGGCAAAATTTATAAGAAGGGTTTTCTACAATTTAAAGATGATATAGAAGCCTCTATAAAAGAACTCGATTTTTTAAATGATGATGAAGCTTTAAATAAAAGAGAACAATTGAAAGCTATGAGTATAGCATGTGATGCAATAATGATTTTAGGTGAAAGATATAGCAAATATGCTAAAAAATTGGCAGAAAAAGAAAATGATGAAAAGAGAAAAAAAGAATTATTGGAGATATCAGAGATTTGTTCGCATGTTCCAGCTAATGCTCCAAGAACTTTTAGAGAAGCTTTACAGATGTATTGGTTTGTGCATCTTTGTGTTATATCTGAATTAAACCCATGGGATTCTTTTAATCCTGGAAGATTGGATCAACATCTTTATCCTTTTTATAAAAAAGAGATTGAAGAAGGTTCTCTAAGTAGAGAGAAAGCAGAAGAATTTTTACAATGTTTTTGGGTTAAATTTAATAATCAACCAGCACCACCAAAAGTTGGTGTTACATTAAAAGAGAGTGGTACTTATACTGATTTTGCGAATATAAATTCTGGCGGAGTAAAAGCAGATGGCTCTGATGGAGTTAATGAAGTTAGTTATTTAGTTTTAGATGTGATAGATGAAATGAAACTTTTACAACCAAGCTCTAATGTTCAAATAAGTAAAAAAACACCACAGAAGTTTTTGAAAAGAGCTTTAGAGATTTCAAGAAAAGGATGGGGGCAACCTTCATTTTTTAATGCCGATGCAATAATTCAAGAAATGCTTAATGCTGGTAAAAGTATTGAAGATGCAAGATGTGGCGGTACGAGTGGATGTGTTGAAACTGGAGCTTTTGGTAAAGAAGCATATATACTAACTGGATATATGAATTTACCAAAAATACTTGAAATAACTTTAAACAATGGAATAGATCCAAATACTAATAAGAGAATAGGCATTGAGACTGGTAATCCAGAAGATTTTAAAAGTTATGATCAATTGTTTAATGCCTATAAAGATCAACTTCATCATTTTATAAATATAAAGATGATTGGTAATAGAATAATAGAAAAACTTTATGCAGAAAAAATGCCAGTTCCTTTTTTATCTGTAATAATAGATGATTGTATAAAGAAAGGAAAAGATTATAATGCTGGTGGTGCAAGATATAATGTTTCATATATTCAAGGTGTTGGAATCGGGACTATAACAGATTGTTTTGCTGCTATGAAAACACAAATTTTTGATAAGAAAAATATCAGTATGAAAGAACTTTTGATGGCAATAAAAGAAAATTTTGAAGGATATGAAGATATTTTACATTTAGTTAAAGAAAAATCTCCAAAGTATGGTAATGATGATGATGCAGCGGATGATTTGATGAGAGATATTTTTAATGCTTATTGTGAAGAAGTTAATGGTAGACCTAATATAAAAGGTGGACAATTTAGAATAAATATGTTACCAACTACATGCCATGTTTATTTTGGATCTGTAATAGGAGCTACACCAGATGGAAGAAAGGCTAAACTTCCGCTTACCGATGGAATTTCTCCTTCAAAAGGGGCAGATAGGAATGGTCCAACAGCAGTGGTTAAATCGGCTGCAAAAATGGATCATTTGAAAACTGGCGGAACTTTGTTGAATCAAAAATTTACACCATCTGTTATAGAAGGTGAAAATGGATTAGATAATCTTGCATATCTTGTAAGAACTTATTTCAGAATGGATGGTCATCATATTCAATTTAATGTTATAGATAAACAAATACTTTTAGATGCGCAGAAAAAACCAGAAGAATATAATGATCTCATAGTACGTGTTGCA
This sequence comes from Oceanotoga sp., assembly GCF_030445905.1. Taxonomy (NCBI): domain Bacteria; kingdom Thermotogati; phylum Thermotogota; class Thermotogae; order Petrotogales; family Petrotogaceae; genus Oceanotoga; species Oceanotoga sp. The sequence continues at coordinate 12,291 of NZ_JASUSU010000026.1, forward strand.
GGTTATAGTGATTATTTTAATAATCTCGATAGAGCTTTGCAGAATGAAATTATAGAGAGAACAGAACAAAGTTTTTGTTGATGATTGGGAGGGTTTTTATGAAAAAAATTGGTTTTATAGGTGGAGGCAATATGGCTCAAGCTATGATTGGTGGAATAATAAAATCAAAAATAATTGAACCTGAAAATATAATTGTTTCAGATTTGAATGAAGAAATTCTTGAATTTGTAAATCAAAAATTCAAAGTTATAACAACTGTAGATAATCTTAAAACATCTTTACAATCAGATATTTTGTTTTTATCTGTTAAACCTAATTTATATGAAATTGTAATAAAACAAATTAAAGAAAATATCAAAAATGATGTGATAATAGTTGCTATTGCTGCAGGTCAAAGTATTAAAAGGGTAGAAGAGCTTTTTGATAAAGAGTTAAAAGTGATAAAAGTTATGCCAAATACACCATCTTTAGTTGGTGAAGGAATGGCTGCTATTTGTCCGAACAAACTTGTTGAAGAAAAAGAATTGAATTTTATAATAGATATATTTAATAGCTTTGGAAAGTCTGAGATAGTTCCTGAATATTTGATGGATGCAGTTACTGCTGTAAGTGGATCATCTCCAGCTTATGTTTATATGTTTATAGAAGCTCTTGCAGATGGAGCGGTTTTGCAGGGATTACCAAGAGATAAAGCTTATAAAATGGCAGCTCAAACTGTTTTGGGAGCAGCTAAAATGGTTCTTGAGACAGGGGAACATCCAGCTAAATTAAAAGATATGGTTTGTTCTCCAGGTGGTACCACTATAGAAGCTGTTGCTAAATTAGAAGAAAAAGGTTTTAGAACTTCTGTTATAGAAGCTATGAAAGCTTGTACCGATAAATCAAGAAATATGTCTAAATAAAAAATAAAAGGGCCCCTCGAAAGAGGGAGTCCCATAAAAAGTGTGTGTATGTGTATGTGTGTGTATAGAATTTTACCATTTAAATTTGTTTTTTAAATTAAGATAAAATTAAAACAAAGGAGTTGTATTTTATATGGTTCAAATAATTTGGATTTTATTGATTATAATGCTTATTTCATATACATTTTATTTAATAAGAGATGTTGTGAAAAATAAGACAAAACTTGAATCTGAAACCTCTTGGATAAAAACGGGTATTATAGGTTTTTTTGTTAATTTTATAGATGCTTTGGGAATAGGAGCTTTTGCACCTCAAACTGCTTTATTGAAATTTACAAAACAAACAAAAGATAAACATATACCGGGTTCTATGAATGCGGCTAATGCTATTGCGGTTTTAATCGAATCGATAATTTTTATCAAGGTAATAGATGTCGAACCTATCACTCTTGTAGTAATGCTTGCTACTGCTACTTTTGGGGCTATAATCGGTGCTGGAATTGTTTCGAAATTAGAAGAAAGAACTATACAAATTGTCATGGGTTTTGCTCTTTTTGCAACTGGCTTTATAATGATTGCAGGAAAAGTTGGTTGGATGCCATCAGGTGGAAGTGCAATAGGGATAAGTGGAATGAAGCTTGTAATTGCTGGAGTAGTTAATTTTATACTTGGAGCATTGATGACAGTGGGAGTAGGTCTTTTTGCTCCTTGTATGGCACTTGTTTATTTTTTAGGAATGTCTCCTAAAGTTGCTTTCCCTATAATGATGGGTTCATGTGCATTTTTAATGCCACCAGCTTCAGTCAAATTTATAAAAGAAGAAGCAATAAATAGAAAAGCAACTCTTGCTATGGGATTAGCTGGAGGAGTAGGTGTTTTAATAGCTGCTTTAATAGTAAAAGAATTGCCTCTTGATATTGTTCAATGGCTTGTTGTTGGAATAGTATTTTATACAGGTATAACTATGTTGATGTCGGCAAAAAAGAATAAAAAATGTCAAGTTGTAGAGAAAATTGAAGTTTGATATTTAAATTTTTTAAAAAAATATAGTATAATTTATCTGAGGTGATTATTATGATAAATTCTTTAAAGAGTTATGATTCAAACCCTCAGATAGGATATAAAGTTGATCCAGGTGAAAGAGGTCTTTCTTTATCTTCACCAGCATCTACAAGTATAATGAGAGTTGCTTCTCATGAAGCAAGAAATATTGCTCAGTTTAAAAACAATGCAGCTTCTCAAAATGGTGTAGTCATTTATTCTGATATAGATATAATTTTTGAAAAAAGAGGAGCTTTTCTTGCTGCAGTTGGTGGAAAGTCTAAAGCCGTAATATTATATAAAAAAGATTCTGAAGATATTCAAAATATAGATGGTTATATGGTGTCTGATGAAATGAAAAAAGAGTCTAATTTTCAAGAAGATAAAGAAGATAATAGATTAAATATTGGAAATGATGAAACTGAATTAAAAATAAAAGATATTGAAAATAAGATCTTGATAGAAAAAGATCCAGAAAAAATTGAGAAACTTGAAAATGAAAAGATTATTTATGAATTGATGAAAAATTTTAAAAACTCTGGTCTTTCTTCTGAGTTTGGAATAGGTTTAAATATAAACACTTTATTATAAAATAACTCCCTTTGAAGGGAGTTATTTTTTGAATATAGAAATATCAGGATTTTTTCCTTCTAATATAGTTTTAACTCTCAATCCTATAACAGGATTATATTGTGGATGAGTTAGTATATAAAATTGTTCATCTTCAATAGCCTGAAAAACACTCATGCCAACACTATCAATAGGTATACCTGTATTTATTACATGATCGGCTCTTTTTAAACCATCTTTATAAGTTTGACTTGTATAATAAGGATCATTTTTGTCTATTTCAAATCTTTTAGGTCTTCTTTTATCACAATGGTTTAAATCAGTTTGAATAAAACCAGGGCAATAAACAGACATTTTTATATTTGAATTAATAGCTCTTAATTGATAGTTTACTGATTCAGATAATCCAACATTGGCAAATTTAGTCATATGATAGGTTGGCATTCCAGGTGAAGATAAGAGACCAGCCACACTTGCTGTGTTAACTATATGAGCAGGTGTTCCTTGTTTCATCATTAAAGGTATAAATACTTTTAAACCATATGCTATACTGTATACATTTGATTGCATTATATAATCTATATCTTTATTAGGAATTTCCCAAATAGGTCCTGGAACTACAACTCCAGCATTATTAAAAAATAAATCAACCTTTTCGAATGAATCTGTAGCTTTTTTTGATAGATCTACCATGTCTTCAAATATAGTTACATCCGTTACAACTTTTATAACTTCTGAACTTATTTTTTTAACTTCATCAAAGGCAATATTGAGATCATTTTCAGCAATATCTGCCATTACAACTTTCATACCTCTTTTTGCGGCTTCTTTTGAAAGCTCTAAACCTATTCCATTAGCTGCACCTGTTATAACTGCAACTTTGTTTTTAAATTCTTTCATAAAACTCCTCCTTAAAGTACATAAGATTTATCAAATGAAGATCTCATAGCATCAAAAATTCTGCCTGGTTTTTCAACATCACCGATTATTTTTATGTTTTTAAATGATTCTTTTATTTCTTCAACAATTTCGATATTTGATTGAACCCCAAGTGAAAGAACAATTAAATCTGTTTCTAATATTTCTATTTTTTTAGTGTTCATATTCATTAATTCTATTGAATTTTCATTTATTTTTACGAGTTTTTTAGAAGTTAATAAATTAATTTTTTCTTTTTTTATACGAGGTAAAATATCCATCAAATTTGGTAAATAAGTACCTGGTGCAATATCTTTTTGCATTTCAATTACAGTTAATTCATTATTTTTATTGTTTAAATATTCCGCTGTTTCAAGACCTGTCATTCCAGAACCAATAACAGCTATTTTTTTATTTTTTATTTCTGTTTTTTCAGATAATATTTGCTCAGCAGTATAAACATTTTTAGAATTTATGCCTTCTATATTTGGAATTATAGGCTTTGCACCTGTAGCAATAAAAATTGCATAAGGATTTATATTTTTTAATAAATCAATATTAGCTTTTGTATTAAGTCTTATATCTACATTTAAATCTTTTAATTCATTTTCCATATTATCTATGAACCATTTTAATTTTTCTTTCATTGGTGGTTTACTTCCAAGAAAAACACTTCCACCAAGATGATCCTCTTTTTCGAATATAATAGGAGTAAAATTTCTTTTTGCAAGATTTATTCCAGCTTGCATACCAGCAGGACCTCCGCCTATTATTACAACTTTTCTTTGATCGCCATCTTTTTTAAACTCTTCAAAATCTATTTCCATTCCAACTCTTGGATTTACAGCACATTCAATTCTTTTTCCATTCATTATTAATTCTATACATTTTAAGCATGAAATACAGGATCTTATCTGATCTTCTTTACCATTTAAAGCTTTATTTCCCCATTCAGGATCTGCCAATTGAGCTCTTCCAAGTGCTACAAAATCAAGATTATTTGTTTCGAGTAAATTTTCAGCAATTTCAGGTCTTTTGATGCTATCACAAGCGATTACAGGTATTTTTATATTTTCTTTTATTGATTGAGATAAATGTTTTTTCCATCCTTCCTTATAAGAAACGGGTTCTATTATTGTTATTGAAGATTCATATGTTCCTGAACTCACATTTATTGCATCTATACCTATACTTTCAAGATATCTTGCGATTTTTATTGATTCATTTATATCTATTCCACCTTCGATAAATTCATCGCCATCTATTCTTACAGAAATTGGAAAATCTTTTCCACATATATGTCTTATACCCATTATTATCTCAGTTAAAAATCTCATTCTATTCATAAATGTTCCACCATATTTGTCAGTTCTTTTATTAGTTGCTGGACTTAAAAACTGACATATCAAATATCCATGAGCACCATGTAATTCAATTCCGTCAAAGCCGGACAATTGAGATATTTTAGCTCCTTTTATGAATTTTTTTACTAAATTTTCTACTTCAAGAGTTTCTAATTCTCTTGGTATTTCTCCTATAGCTTTTGATGCAATAGGACTTGGTCCAACTATTTGTTTACCATTCAAACTACTGCTATGTGCTTGTCTTCCAGGATGATGTAATTGAGTGAATATTTTTGTGTCATATTTATGAACAGCTCTTGTTAATTTTTGCAGTCTTGGTATTTGATAACTGTCAGTTACACATAATTGGTTGGGAGTTCCTATGCCTGTTTCATTGTCTATTCTTGTGATTTCTGTTATTATTAAACCACATCCTCCTTTGGCTCTTTCTTCATAATAACGGATTATTTCATCACTTGCTTCTCCAGTTGATGTTGCTAAAGAAGTTCCCATTGCGGGCATTACAATTCTGTTTTTTAATTTTAGATTACCTATCATACCTTCAGAAAAAAGTTTTTTATACTTCAATGAAATCAGCTCCTTTTGTTAAAATATTAACAATATATTTTTATTTTAGCACAATAAAAAAATAAAAAATACGGAAAAAGACACAAAAAAATTTGACTTATTTGTGCTTTTTGCACTATAATTGTATAGAGGTGATTTAATTGACTGAAATAGATTATGGTATAAAAGATATAATTGAAAATTTTAATATAATGAATAAAAATATAAATGAAGAAGATTTAAAAGTTCTTGTTCATTATATAAAAGAAACTATAAAAAAAGATTATAGACTGGTAGAAAGTTCAGCTTTACTTTTAAATACTTTAATACAAGGAAAAGGTATAAAATATATAGTTGAACTTGGATCAGAAATATTAAACAACCCTGTTATTCTCGTTGATTCAGCTTATAAAATTATAGCTCATTCGAAAAAAGCAGAAATTGAAGAAAAATTTTGGAAAGAAAATATAGAAAAAGGTTATTGTTCATATGAGTTTATAAAAGAAGTGAAGAAAATAAAGGAAGTTAAACAAGCTCCCAATTCTAATTATCCATTTGTAGTTACATGTTATGCAAGTCCCATAAAAAAGATGGTAAGCAAAGTTATAATAGATCATAGATGTATGGGGAATATAATAGTTCTCGAGTCAAAGAAAAATTTTGATGAAGAAAGTTTTAAGCTTTTAAAAACATTAAGTGATGTAATATCTGAAAAATTAGATAAAAATGGAAATTACAAAAATTTAAAAGGTTTGATGTATGAAAATCTTTTTTTAGATTTACTTGAAGGAAATATAAAAAATGAAAATATTTTAAAAGAAAGAGCTATGAGTTGTGATTTTAACTTAAATAAAGATTATTTTATATTTTGTGTTCAATTATCAAAAATTGAGGAAAAAAATAAATTAAAAAATTTATATTCTTTTATTCAAGAAAAATTTTTGAATTTTAAAACAGTTTATTATAAAGAAAATTTTATAGTTTTGATAGATAAAAGAGATATGAGTATAATAGAAGATGAAGATATAAAAACTATTTTAAATAAAAATAATGTATATGTTGGAATAAGTGATTTTTTCTCTGATATCATAAATATGAAAAAATATTATAATCAAAGTCTTTTTGCTTTAAAAAATCATAAAAATTATGATAATAATTTGATAAAATATTCTGATTTTAAAGTTTTAGATTTAATATATAATATAAAAGATAAGATAAATTTGAAAGATTTTTGTCAAAATTCTGTTTATAAGTTAATAGAATATGATAAGAATAAAAATACTGAGTATTTTGAAACTTTGAAGTCTTATTTAAAAAATAATATGAATATGATAGAAACGGCAAAGAGTATGTATTTACATAGAAATACTTTAGCTTATAGGATAAATAAAATCAAAGATATAATTGATTATGATTTAAATGATGGGGATAAAAATTTTGAAATATATTTTACTATAAAAATAATTGAAGAAATAAAGTAATCTTGGGAGGGGATCATTTTGAATAATTATGGATTAGTTCTTTCTGGGGGAGGAGCTAAGGGTAGTTATCAAATTGGAGTTTGGAAAGCATTAAGTGAAATGAATATAAAAATTTCTACTATAACTGGAACATCGATAGGTGCTTTGAATGGAGCTTTTTTAATACAGGAGGATTATGAATTATTAAAGCTTGCATGGACACATTTCAGTATTGATACGGTTTTAAGTGTAGACAAAGAAAAATGGAATAATAAAAAAATGTATAATAAAAAATATTTTTCTTTTTTAACAGTTATCAAAAACCTCATAACATCTGGTGGTATAGAAACAAAACCACTTGAAGAAATATTGAGAAAATATATAGATGAAGAGAAAATAAGAAGATCAAATATTGATTTTGGAATAAATACCTATTCACTCACAGATAAAAAACCAATTGAAATTTTTAAAGAAGATATACCTCAAGGTAAATTTGTTGATTATCTTCTTGCAAGTTCTTGTTTTCCAGCATTTAAACCAGTTGAGATAGATGAGAAAAAATATATAGATGGTGGAATTCATGATAATCTACCTATAACGATGATGGAAAATAAAGGTATAAAAAATATAATTGTAGTAGATGTTGGTGGAAAACATACAAAAAAATCAAAACCTTTAAAAGATTCAAATGTAATATATATAAGATCAAATAGGGATCTTGGAAAAACTTTAGAAATAGATTCTGAAAAAGCTAAAGAAAATATAAAATTTGGATATTTGGATACTTTAAAAGCTTTTAATCATTTGACCGGAATAAAGTATTATATTGTTTATGATAAGAAATGCCAATTTATAAAAAATAGTTTGTCTAAGGCTAATATAGAACAGTTTTTTGGAATTAATAATAATTTTCCTTTTTTGTATAAAGAACTTTTAAGTAAAAGATTTTTTAATTTTATTCATAAATATTGTGATTCCAAAAAGAGAAAATCTAATATATTATCAATTGTTGAAATAACTGGTAATTATTTTAATTTAAATAGTAAAAGAATATATTCTGTAAATCTTTTAAATAAAAAAATTATAAATGAATATGAAAAAATAAATGAAAAAGATAGAATATATAAGCTTATAAATTATGAACAAGATGAGAGAAAATTAAAAAAATATAGAAGAGAAGAATTAATAAATAACCCTAAAATGGTTATAGCTGCTTTTTATATTGATTTTCTAATTAAAAATAAATATTATCCATGTTAAAAAAATCCTATCATTTTAATGATAGGATTTTTTATTACTTTATATCTGGCAACATAGATGCTGACATTCTTGCATTTTTTAGCATATCATCTATAATTCTTTCTATATTTGTAACTGAAGGATCATAAAAAGTAGGCCACCAATTATTTAAGTATTTATCTGTTGAAAGATATGCAAATGAAGTATTACCAAATCTTGCATGAAAATGTTTTAATCCATTTCCATGTTGATGATAAGGTACTAATAAAAGAGTTTTTACATTTATTTCTTCTGCTTTGGGATCTTCGGTTGTGAATATAAACCATTCTATATCATAATCCCCCCAATTAGTTTCTAACTTACCAATATAATTATATGATATTTTATAACTTTCATTTATTAATATGTTATTTCCATCCAAAACTTCTAAAGATTTTATATCAGTAGTGTAATTTTTAATATAAAATTCTTTTACCATTTCTGGGCTATATCCTTTTTTATGTTTGCTAACAGCTTCATATAATTTGTCGGCATATTTATTATTATAAATATTTCCCATATCAAGATTTAATCCTTTCCAAGGAGTTAAATCAGACACTTTTGGCGATGATTCAGCAAATGCAAGCATAGAACTAAAAATGAATAAACTCAATAAAAAAACACTCAAAACTTTTTTCATATAAAATTCCCACCCTTCTTAACTTATTCTAATTTTTGTAGATTAGTCTACAAAAATATTATAATATTTTTTTTATTTAAAGTCAAGTTAATTAGTCATATTTTTAAAATGTTGTTCATTTATTAAAAATAAGTTATATTCTTCACAAAATAACTTTTGTTTAAAAGTTTAAAAGTGAAAGGTTTAAAAGAATATTAACTTGATTAATTATTATGATTTAATCAACTTTTATTATAATTATATCGATGGTAAAAATTAAAAGTTTCACAATTTATATTTTTAAACTTTGTGAAAATGTTAATAAACAGAGCTGAAAGAAGGGGTTATATGTATAGAATAATAAAAAAAGAAATACTTAATCCTGATGTTGAATTAATGGTAGTTCATGCACCTTATGTTGCAAGAAAATGTGAACCTGGTCAGTTTATAATTTTAAGAGTTGATGAAGATGGAGAAAGAATTCCCTTGACAATAGCTGACTATGATAGAAAAAAAGAAACGGTTACCATAATTTATCAGGTTGTTGGATATTCAACAAAAAAATTGAGTAATAAAAATGAGGGAGATTTTATAAATGATTTTGTAGGGCCTTTAGGTCAACCTGCTCCCATTCATAAAGTTAAAAGAGTACTTGGAATTGGCGGAGGTGTTGGAATAGCTCCTCTTTATCCACAGATGAAAAAGATGAAAGATCTTGGAGTTCAAGTAGATGTTCTTCTTGGTGGTAGAACTAATAAACATATCATAATGGAAAATATGTTTGAAGAATTTGTAGACAATATCTATTATGCAACTAATGATGGGTCTAAAGGTATTAAAGGTTTTGTTACTGATAAACTTTTAGAGCTCCTCGAAAATGGAGAAAAATATGATCTTGTGGTTGCTATAGGTCCTTTAGTTATGATGAAAGCTATAGTCAATATCACAAAAGAAAATAATATAAAAACTAATGTATCATTGAATCCAATAATGATAGATGGTACTGGAATGTGTGGCGGATGTAGAGTTACAGTTGGAGGAGAAACAAAATTTGCTTGTGTTGATGGACCTGATTTTGATGGTTTCCTTGTTGATTTTGATGAATGTATGCAAAGGCAATCAATGTATAAAGAAGAAGAGGAACATATTTGTAGAATAGGAATAGGAGATGGTAATAATGCCTAATTTAAGTAAAGTAAAAACTCCTATAAGAGAACAAGAACCTGATATAAGAAATAAAAATTTTGAAGAAGTTGTTTTAGGATATACAGAAGAAGAAGCCATTGAAGAAGCTGGTAGATGTTTACAATGTAAACATAAACCATGTATGAATGGGTGTCCAGTTAATGTTCCCATTCCAGAATTTATAAATCAAGTTTCAAAAGGTAATTTTGAAGAAGCTTATAAAGTTATAACAAGAGAAAATGTTTTACCAGCTATATGTGGGAGAGTATGTCCACAGGAAAATCAATGTGAAGGAAAGTGTGTAAGAGGTAAAGCTGGTGAACCAGTCGCAATAGGAAGACTTGAAAGATTCGTTGCAGATTGGCATATGAATAATATAAAAAACAAAAAAGAAGATATAGAATCTAATAATATAAAAATAGCAGTAGTTGGAGCTGGACCTGCAGGTTTGACATGTGCTTTTGAACTTGCAAAAAGAGGATATAAAGTTACTTTATTTGAAGCTTTACATACTCCAGGTGGCGTTTTAAGTTATGGTATTCCTGAATTTAGACTTCCAAAATCTCTTGTTAGAAATGAGATAAAGAAGATAGAGGATCTCGGAGTTGAATTAATTACTAATGTTATAGTTGGAAAATCTATAACTATAGATGAGCTTTTTGAAGAAGGATATATGGGAGTTTTTGTGGGTAGTGGAGCAGGACTTCCAAAATTCATGAAAATAGAAGGCGAAAATTTAAATGGAGTTTATTCTGCAAATGAATTTTTGACAAGAGTTAATCTTATGAAAGCTTATAAAAAAAATTCTTCTACACCGGTTAAAGTTGGTAAAAAAGTAGCAGTAGTCGGTGGTGGTAATGTTGCTATGGATGCTGCAAGAACTGCTAAAAGATTGGGAGCTCAAGAGGTTTACATAGTTTATAGAAGAAGTGAAGAAGAACTTCCAGCAAGAGTTGAAGAGGTTCATCATGCTAAAGAAGAAGGAATAATTTTTAAATTATTAAATAATCCTGTAAAAATAAATGGAAAAGATGGTTGGGTTGAATCCATGGAATGTATAAAAATGGAACTTGGTGAACCAGATTCATCTGGAAGAAGAAGACCTGTAGCGATTAAAGAAAGTAATTTCAAACTCGATCTTGATACTGTAATAATGGCTATTGGACAAACACCAAATCCTCTTATTAGACAAACCACACCGGGTTTAAAAACTGAAAATTGGGGTGGGATAATAGTTGATGAAGATACTATGAAAACAACTAAAGATGATGTTTATGCTGGAGGAGATGTTGTTACAGGAGCTGCAACTGTTATTTTAGCGATGGGTGCAGGTAAAAAAGCGGCAAAAGCAATAGATGAACATTTAAAAAATAATTAATTTTAGGAGGCGAATTTAATGGATATGAGATGGTTTAGAGTACCAAAAGATATAGTTTTTGGAGAAGGAACTTTAGAATATTTGTCTTCATTAGAAGGAAAAAAAGCAACACTTGTAACTGGTGGAAGTTCTATGAAAAGATTTGGATTTTTGGATGAAGCAAAAGCTCAACTTGAGAAAGCAGGTATGGAAGTCAGTATAGTGGACGGAGTTGAACCGAATCCATCTGTTAAAACTGTTTTAAGGGGAGCTAAGGCAATGCAAGAATTCCAGCCTGATTGGATTGTTGCAATTGGTGGAGGTTCTGCTTTAGATGCTGCTAAAATAATGTGGGTTTTTTATGAATATCCAGAATCAAAATTTGAGGATTTAGTTGCTTTTAAATTTCCAGAATTAAGAACAAAAGCAAAATTTGTAGCTATTCCATCAACTAGTGGAACTGCATCTGAAATAACAGCTTTTTCTGTTATAACTGATACAGAAAATCATATAAAATATCCACTTGTATCATATGAAATAACTCCTGATATAGCTATTCTTGATTCAAGATTACCAGCAAAAATGCCAGCACATATAACTGCAAATGTTGGTATGGATGTTATGACTCATGCAATTGAAGCTTATGTTTCAACTACAGCAACAAGTTATACAGATCCACTTGCAATGGAAGCTATAAAATTAACCTATAAACAGTTACCAGAAGCTTTTAAAGATGGAGAAAATATGAAAGCAAGAGATGATATGCATAATGCTTCAACTTTAGCAGGAATGGCATTTACAAATGCTTCTTTAGGATTAGTACATAGTCTTGCTCATAAAATAGGTGGAGAATTTGGTATAACTCATGGTCTTGCAAATGCTATATTATTACCTTATGTAATTGAATATAATAAAAAAGCAACAGACAAATATAAAGATATTGAAGAAGTTTTAGGAAGTTCAAATATATCTGAAACATTAAAAGAAATGAATAAATCATTGAATATCCCAACAACATTGAAAGAAGTAACAGAAGTTGAAATTTCAGAAGAAAAATTTCTTGAAGTTTTAGATAGAATGTCAAAAAATGCTTTTGAAGATCCTTGTACAGCTACAAATCCAAGGGAATCTTCAGCAGAAGATGTAAAAGAAATATATAAAGCAGCTTATTATGGAAATAGTGCTAAAGAAATATAATTAAAATTATTTTTAAAAAAGTCCAGTTTACTGGACTTTTTTTTATTATTTTTAAGGTATAATATATAAAAATGGAGGTGTTTTTATGGATATATCTGAAGAATATAAAAAAATTCTTTTACAAAAAATAATAGTATTTTTTAGTGAAGAATTTGGAGAAGATATAGGGCAAATAAGGGCTCATGATATACTTGGGTTTTTTATTGATAATATAGGTAAGGATATGTATAACAATGGAGTTGAAGATAGTTATAAATATATGAATGATAGAATAGAAGATATTCTGGCCCTTCAAAAATTATGAAAGGGGAATTATTATGAATATTTTAATTTTAATTTTATCCTATTTGATAGGAAGTGTACCATTTAGTTATATACTTCCAAAAGTATTTAAGAATAAAAACACATTAAAAGAGGGAACAAAAAATCCTGGAGGAACTAATGCTATTTATACTTCAGGTTATTTTATAGGCATATTATCTATGGTATTAGATGTTTTTAAAGGAATAATAGTATTTTTAATTGCTGATTATTTTCTCGAAAGTTTATTTTTCATAAATTTGGCTTTGATTTTAGCCGTTTTAGGCCATAATTGGAGTTTATTTTTAAAGTTTAAAGGAGGAAAAGGAATAGCGGTTAATTGGGGAATTATATTTGCAGATAGTGTTATTATGGGAATAACTTTTTTAATATTATCTACTTTCTATACTCTTTTGACAAAATATTTATCAATAGGAGTTTTGCTTTCTATACTTAGTATAATAGTGTTGAAAATTTTTATGGGATCTAATGAATATTTATTTGCATATATTGTTATTTATGGAGTGAATTTATTTAAGCATAGAATAAATTTCATAAGAATTTCACAAGGTAAAGAGGTTAAAATTTTTCAGGGATTGAAAGAAGCTGGAAATTAAAATTAATTTAATTTAAATTAATTTTGTAATGCTATAATGATATATGATTGTAATTTGGAAAATCAAGGGAGGGATTTTATGTTAAAAAGTGAATTTTTGAACAAAATTGAAAGTATTGTAGAATCTGATGAAGCTACCATGATTTATTTTGTTTTTATTGATAGTAAAGAAAGTATAGGAAAAGGAGAATGTTCTCTTTATCCAGATGATATTTATTTAAAGAAAAATAAAATAGTTGTATGTGAAAAGGATCCCAAGATAACTTATAATGTTTCTCAAGTTTATTCTGAACTTGAAAAATATGACGATTTTGAAGTTATTGTTGAAGATATAAACGGAAAATTTTTTTCTTTAGATAATATGATATTAGATGTTGGATTGAACTGTCTAATAATAGAAATTCCACTCGAAGATGTTATTTAATATAAATTCAATGAGATTAAACCAAAAAATATTATCATAATGCTTGCAAATGTAGAAATTATTTTTTGTCCTTTTTTAAAATTGAATATTTTTTTATCTAAGAATATTCTAAAATAATGTGATAGTAAAGCCGAAATAGTTACGGTTAATCCCATACCAATTGACATAGCTATTGAAAGAATTATGCCTTGAATGTAAAAGTCATATGAAATTGAAAATAACATAATAGTCATAACTCCAGGACAAGGTACAATTCCGGCTAGGAAAGCCGTGATTTTGTACTCTTTGTTTTTTGGAGCATCATTTTTGTCTTTTATATTTTTTATTAGTAAAAATATTCCTAATAATATCAAAAATGAACTACTTATCAATTTTATTATTTTTGTAGGAGTTTCGCTATCTATGAAAAGAATGTCTTTTATAATAAAATAAAAAAAAGATATCAAAATTATTGCAGATAATGTGTGAGTTATAGCAAATATATTCCCAAATATTATCGATTTTTTAGCATTTGATGTTTTATCCTCTAAAAATATAGAAGCAGCAAATGTTTTTCCATGACCTGGTCCAGCGGCATGAATTATACCAAATAAAAAAGATATTATTGAAGCATTTATTAAATTTTGAGGGTTTTCTTTTATCGATTTTATAAGATTTCCAAGTGTTTGATTTATATTATATTGTATATTAATTATTTCATGATTTATTTTTGGAATTATATTGAAGTATTTGATTAAAAATAATATTATAATTAATATTATTATAAATAAAGTTATTTTTTTTATATTCATTTTTATTTTCTCCGAATTATTAATTTTATTTCATATGGAAATATTTGATCAAAGTAAAATAATTTATCAAAATTTGCAAATATAGTACTTTCTATTTCATAATTTTTGTTTGGTATTATATTTATATTATCATCTTTTTCGGTTTTTAAATAAGTATAATAACTTTTATCATATGTTGAAATGATTATTTCATTATTATTATTTTCTAATTTTAAATCGTATATCATTGTAAACAATATTCTGTTTTCGATTTCAGTTGAAAATATTTTTAAGGGCGAAATTTGTAGGTTTTTTTGGTTTAGATAAATTGTAGTAAAAAAATTTTCTTTTTTATATTTTTCTTGAAGTTTTTTATTTATAGAATCTATATCATTATATTGTTTTTTTAAAAGCATGCTCATTAAATCGTCAAATTTCCAAGTTGAAGATATTTCTAATATATCGTTTTTTATATTTATTTTAGTTAAAACTTCTATGAATACATGTGGATGGGCGATTATTGTTATAGATATTAAAGTGTATGCACAATAAATAAAAATTTTTTTCATCTTATAACTCCTGTTTTTTATTTATTATACCATTTTATATTAAAATATAATAAAAAACGGGTTTTAAACCCGTTTTTTATGACAATTGAATAATCTTCTTTGAAATAGACAAGAGGAGCATCACACCATTGAAAGTATTTGTTAATAATTAGTCCCTGAATATTTTAGGTTTACCTAACTTCTGTATATATTCTATCATATTCTTTTAAAAAAGTAAATATATTTTTGTAAAACAATAAGTAACTTTTTTGTAATTTTTTAAAATTGTTTTTTAATAAAATATGGTAAAATAAAAGTGGAAAATATTAATTTTCCACTTTTATATATTATCATCATTTTCATCATTCATCAATTTAAGTTCTTTTTCTTTTTTTATTTTTTCAAGTTTCAACAATAAAAATATTCCAATTGCTGTTATTAAAATTATTGGAACCATATAAAATAAGAAGTTTTTAATGATTACATTTTTTCTTAGTTTAGAAAGTATTTTTTCTACTTCAGGTTGATTTGGATTTTTTGATATCGAAGAATTCAAAATGATTCTTACGAGTTTTGCATTTTCTTTTGGATCTTGTTCATAATAAGACAATCCAAGTTTTGTTAAAAGGTTTGGGTCTTCTGGATCGCTTGAAGAAGCTAATTTATAATATTCTACTTTTTGGTCTATATTTTTTGATGAGTCTCCAAGTATTTCATATATATTCTTTTTTACAAAACTATTGTTTGGATATTGGTTTAAAAGATCTTCTGAAAATTTTGATAATTCTTCTATATCATTATCAAAGTACAAAAGATTTGCAAGATGAATCATTGTTTTTACATCTTTTTCTGGTTTTTCTAAATAATCTTTATAGAGTTTTTTGGTTAATGAGTTATTTTTATTTTGATAATTCATTTCTATAAGTAATTCTAAAATCTCTTTTTGATTAGTTATATTAATATATAAATTTTTTAACTGTGAATAAGCTATTTCTTCGTTTTTAAATATATTTGATTTCCACATTATTAAACTTTTTGCATATATTCCAAGTGGTATGTCTTTTGATTTTATGTTTTCTATTTCATTACTTAAACTTATTATTTGTTCTGCAATTTTTGGATCTTTTATGGCTTTCCAATACTCTACATTGTATAAAAGATAAAGTGATTTTACAGCTATTGAATCTGGATATTGTTCATAAAGTTTACCTAATTTAGCAACTGGATCTATATAAACTAAGGGTTGTATATTTTCCATGAAGTTTATTAAAGCTTTTTCATCTTCACGAAAATTGTTTATTTTTATTTCATCTGCTTTTTGTTTGTAAAGAGAATGATTTTTTTCCCAATGTTTTAAAAGATATCCCATTTTTTGCAGTTTTTGATCTGAACTTTGAATCATATCTTCTTTATTGAATATTTCTGATATATCATCTAATGATGCAAATATAAGTATTGAAGTAATTAAAAATAAAAAAGTTATTATTTTTCTCAATTGAAATTCTCCTCATTGTATAATATTTTCTTATAATATATTATACCTTAATAATTTTTAATTTTAAAATTTATTTTGAATAAAAATATTATTTTTTATATTAATAGTAGAAATTTTTATATATGTTATAATTATATTAATAAGAGGTGATGTATATGGCTACATATAATTATAAAGATCTTGAAATTTTTTATCATGATAAAGGAAAGGGAAAGAATATATTATTTTTACATGGAGATACTGCATCAACAGAACTTTTTTTGAATGAAATAGATATTTTATCAAAAGATTATAGAGTTATTGCTCCAGATTTGCCAGGTCATGGAAAATCCAGCAGAATAAAAAGATTTCCATTAAATTTTTGGAAATTTTCTGCAGAAGTATTTTTGAGTATGATTGAAGATTTAAATCTTTCTGATGTAAATATTTTAGGGATCAGTGGTGGATCAATAATTGCTTTGAATATGGTTATTTTGAATGACTCAAATATAGATAAAGTAATGATAGATAGTTTTTTGGGTAAATCGATACCAAGAGGTGTTGCATTCAGTATTCAAAAGAGTAGAGCAAGTATGAAGGGTATAGGACAAGGTTTTTGGCAAGCTATGCATGGAATTGATTGGGAAGATGTTGTAGATGCTGATACTAATATGCTTGTTGAATTTTCTAAAAGAATAGAAAACTTTTATGATTCTGAACTTTTAAGTATAAAGAAAAAAGTTATGATAGTTTCTACTGATAAATCTAAGGTTATAGATTTGATAAATGATATTCCAAATAGTGATTATTATATATTTGAAAATGGTGAAGATCCTTTGATAATTTCTGAACAGGATAGATTTAAAATAGTTTTGGACAATTTTTTTAATTAATTTTATTAAAAAATATACAATTTAGGTGATTTTTATGGATGAATATATTTCAAAGGTTTATAAATTGTTCAGTTTAAATGATATAGGTTTTTCTATAATAAAAGTTATATTTGATGAAGAAAATGAGAAGAATTATTTTGAAATTATCGAAAAAAATGAATTTTATGATTATTATATAAAACTTTTGGGTTCTTATAAAGAGTTTGAAAAAATTTTTTATAAAGTTATGAAGTATAAAAATTATTCTTATCAAATAATTATTGAAAAATTGAAAAGCAAGTTTGAAATAAAATTCTTTTATGAAAAAGAATTCATTTATTTTCTAATTGTACCTTTGAGTAATGTTGAACATATAGATGTTGATAATTCTTCAGAAAAAAGTTCTATTTTTTGGAGTGTGGACGAAAAATTTTACAAAGCTTTTTTGTTTTCAGATAATCCTATGGCGATTATCGATTTGAATACTTATAAATATATTGAAATAAATGATGCATATACTTATGAATTAGGTTATTTGAGAGAAGAATTGATAGATAAAACTTTTTTTGATTTGGGTATATATTCAGATGATTATAGAGTTGATATATATAAGAAACTTATACTCGAAGATAAAAAGATAATTAATGATGAAGTCGAACTTAAGAAAAAGGATGGAGAATTTAAAAAATATAAGTTTTCTGCTGAACTTTTTAATGAAAATGATGGAAGTTATTGTATACTTTCATTTAAAGTTTTTGATGAATCATATGAAAGAGAAAGTGTCTTAAAGAGTAACTCTATGATTTTGAGTACATTAGAAAGTCTTATAGATATGGGAACTTGGGAATATGATCTAAATTCAAAAAATATGAAAATTTCTAAAGGTTCGGCGAAAATACTCGGCATTGAGAATGTTTCTGAATTTAAAAGAGAAGATTTTTATAAACTAGTTGTTTCTGAGGATATTCAAAGAGCTATTAGTTATGAGCAACTTTTTTATAAAGAGACATTTATACCAACATTGACATTTAAAATAATTACAAAATATAATGATTTGAAGTATTTGAGTTCTAAAGTAAAGGTTATTAAAGATAATTTTGGAAATAATATAAAGGTTTTAGGAGTTACTTTGGATATAACTGATATGAAGCTAAGAGAGAAAAAATTGAAACTTTTTGAAAAAGCAATTGAAGTTGCTGGTTATGGTATATATATAACCGATGTTGATGGAGTTATAGAGTATATTAATCCAGCTTTTGAAAGAATAACAGGTTTTTCTAAAAAAGATTCTATTGGGAAAAAAACGAGTATATTATCTTCAGGAATGAATGGAGATGATGATTATTATAAGATGTGGAATACAATTCTTTCTGGCAATATATGGAAAGAAGAAATTGTGAATAAGAAAAAAAATGGGGATTTTTATACTGCTTATCAGATAATAACACCTATTTATAATGAAAAAAATAAAATAGAATTTTTTGTAGCTATTCAAGAAGATATAACAGAGCAGAAAAAAAATCAAGAATTAATAAGAAAATATGCATCTTATGATTCTTTAACAGATGCTTATAATAGAAGAATGGGCTTGATAATACTTGAAAAACAGATAAAAAATTATTTTAAAAATAAAGATAATATTAGTATATGTTTTTTAGATATTAATAATCTTAAATATATAAACGATGTTTATGGACATAATTTTGGAGATATAATGTTAAAAAATTTTTCAGAGACTATTATGAATTCTATAAATGAAGATGATTATTTTATAAGACTTGGCGGAGATGAGTTTCTCATAATTTTTTCGAAAAGTGATTTTAAAAAAGCAAATTTTATTTGGGATAAGATAAAAGAAAAATTTAAGGCAATAAATTATGAAAAGAGATATCCTTTTAAAATAGAGGTTGCATATGGCATCTGTGAATATAATGGTGAAGGGCTCGATGATTTTATATCTAAGGCTGATAATTTGATGTATGAAAAGAAAAGAATTATGAAAAATAAAGAATGAGATTATATTTATGAAATAATCTCATTCTAATGGTTTTATAGGTTTCATAGTATAGGTCGATAATATATTTGCATTATTTTTAAATAGATAAATTGCTTCTATTGGAGTTAATTTGTCTATTTTTAATTTCATAAAAGTTAATCTGTCAAAGTCTATAGAATAGTGAAATTCATTTGTTTTTCTATCTAAACCAGATAATATTATATTTTCAATATGAGGACTAACATTAAAAATAACTCCAGCTATGTATATAGCTGTTCCAAGTGTTGAATATAGGTAAAGATATTTATAGTCTTTTTTAAGTTTGCTTTTAACAGAAGCTTTCCCAGATTTTAATATGTTTACTCTATTTTGAGGTAGTTCTTCTTCACATGGAGTTAAAATATCTCCATAAACTGTATTATTTGAATATTCATAGCTCATTTTTAAATTGTATGGCAATTTTAAATTTTCGAGTATATATTCGATCCAAATTTCAATGTTGGTATTTTTCAAAGCATCTTCAATGTATTGTTTGTTTTTTTTCGATTTTTTATTTAGTTCTAAACTATTTTTATACAGATATTCTTCATTTTCATCAAATTTTTCTTTTTTTTGATTCCAGATTTTTAAGTTATCTTCATATACTGATTGTAGATTTTTTTGTATGAATTCTTTTCTTTGTTTTAAAAAATTTTTAAATAAATTGAATGGAAATTTTGATTTTGCTATTTCTTTTAATTCTAATTCAGCATCTTTTATTGTTGGTTTTTTTGGTTCAAATTCTTTTTTTTTGTATAGATCTGGTATTTCAAATGAGGTTGAAATTTTTTCAAATTCATTTTTTGTTCTTAATGAAGGGGTTTGAGAGTATATACTCATGAAAAATTCATCTTTTTCTTTAAATTTTTCTTTTAGAGATATAGAAAGCTTTTGAGATGCTTTTTTGAATTGAGTGGTTCTTTTTATTTTTTTTATAATTTTTTCATTTTTAATTTCAATTTTATTTTTATCGAATATTGAGATTTCTCCATCAGGGTTTATACTGAAAGTGAATTGAAGGTTTTTTACGAAAGTGTTTAAATTTTTTTGTTCTTGTATTTCTTTCTTATTATATATTTTTTCAGAGTCTATAACCATTTCTATATTGCATTTTAAGCTTTCTTCTGTTTTGAAGCTATAAAAAAGCTTAGTAGGAATTTCTATTTTATTTTTATATCTCATGGAATCACCGCCAATAAAATACAGTTAGTAACATTTATATTGATTCACCTTTTAATATTAACTGTTTTTTAATTTCTTTATAATATTATATCATACATATTATAATATATATTGTACGAATTTCTTTTAAAATTATATAAAAAACTTCGGAATTTTTTATTCCGAAGTTTTTATTTTTTGTTTTTTATTTGCCGGTTTTAAATTTATAAGTTTCTGATTTAACTTTATTATTTTCATCTGAAGCTTCTATATACCATGTATATGTTGTTTCTGGTTTTAATATATAATGGTTTTCTAAAGTATAATTTGTATCTGAATCTACATTTATTTCAAGTGTTTTTCCAATTCCGTTTATATATAATGTATAATTTAATTCATCATTTTCGGGATCTTCAAATTTCCAAGAAAAGTTTATTGTTTTTGTTGATTCATCTGTAGTTCCATTTGGGCTAAAAAATGAATTTTTAGGTATTGGGGGTAGATTATTTAAGTTTACTGTTAATTTTTCATATGGACCATATTCATTATTTTTAATTGGAAAAATGAAATAAGTCATAGAGCCTGATTTTCCAGTTTCATCTATTATATATTTTCCAGAACTTTCTTCTTTTAAAGTGGGTTCTTTGAACATTTTATTTTTATTATCAGATGTTTTATATATTTTGTATGAAGTTTTTTCTTCTGGAGTCCATTTTACTGTGATCGTTTTTTTTGTTGCATCATTTGTTATTAGATTTATTTTTGGTTTTTTTATAATATTTTGATAAATTATGATTTCTTCATTTGAATTTTCAGCATTTGTAAATAGTATATTTGTTGTTTCATCTGGCATAGTTCTAAAGGTTTTCAAGTTATTTGAATATTGTATTTTTATATCATCTTCAGGATAAATTTCTATAGAATCTAAATCTTTTACGGGGATTTTTTCTTCTTTGTTTATTATAGTGGCATTTAGAGTTAAATTGAATTCATTGTCTATACTGATATTTGCAAGATTTTGCTTTACATTTAAATTTATTTTATTTTCACCATTGTTTATGAAAACATCTTTTTTAATTCCTTTGAACCTTTTTTTAGTTCCATTGTAATTAAGCCCTTCTACTTTTATTGTATAGTTTCCTGGTGTTAGAAGTATTCTCAAATTTGTTGGATTTTCTTTTTGCATTGTGTAATTAGAAGATACTCCATCTTTAGATATTATTTCGACTTTCATTTTATCCCAATCATATATTTCATATAAATTTTTTTGAGTAGAATCTTCTAGTTTTATATTGAATTTTATGAATACTTGATCTTTAAATGGAACACATGAGCTCATTATAATTGTTATTAATATTATTAAACATGAATATATTTTTATTTTAATGATTATCCCTCCCATAGGCTTATATTTAATTATTTTGTATGGAAGGGGTATAATCCTAATTTTTAATATAAATTTTTTTGTATTAATTTATCTATTGAAATTATTAATTTTTTTGAAAATATTAATAACATTGTTATAACTATTATTGGTATTAAGATTAATAATAAAGTTATATATATATTTAGAGATATACTACCATTTATAATTTTTTCGATATATGATGAAGGTAAAAATATCGATAATGATATTAATACCATTGATATTTGTATTTTTATAGATTCTCCAAACTTTAATATATTGTTTTTATTTGATGTGTCTCTATGAGGATCATTTATAAACATTTTTGTTCCCCAAAGTGCTGAGAAATATAGTATCAATGATACAGGTATTATCATTATTATATTGTATATAGAAAATCCTTTCATAAAACTTATTATTATTATGAATATAATATACTCTAATATGTATATAAATGATGATATTATAGATTTTATTTTTATTTGTTTGTTATATTGTAGAGGAATTAATATTGGTAATGGCCATATATTGTAATCTTCTATTATAGAATATATAGAAATATATGCCGAATATAAGGCTGAGAAAACTATGAAGAATATATTTAAACTGATATTTTCTATATTACCTGTTATTATAAATATTAAAGGTAAAATCAATGGATATATTATCATAAAAAAAATGGAAGAATTTCTAAATAATAGTTTGAATTCTTTTTTTAATAATGTGAATTTTGATACTTTTATTTTCATATCTTTATGTTTGTTTTTTTTGTTTGATATGTTTAATTCTATTTTATTTAAATAGATTATTAAAAAAATTGTTGATATTATTAGTATTGATAATATTATTAGTGATGAATTAATATTTCCATGAAAAGCTTTTAAAAGATATACATGTGGCCATATGGGATTTAAAAATATATCTGCTTTATCTATGATAGGAGAAAACGAGTTGTTTATTTTTTGGATATCTGAATTACTGAAAAGATTTATAACGAGTACAAATACTATTATTCCCATAAAGTATATTATTTGTGCAGTTCTTTTTGCAGCTGTTTTTCCTATAAAGAGAGATATTATCATTCCAATTAATAATCCCAATGATATTAACATAACTATGAACAATACACTTGATATTATTGATAAAAATATATTATTGGGATTAGCTATTAAATATGATATTATTACAGCTAATAACATTCCAAGATTTATAGAAGATAATACAAAACTTTCTATTGCTGAAGATAAAAAAATGGAACTTTTTTTTATTGGAAATGTCAATAATAAAATTAGATTATCATTTTCAAATAAACTTGTAACTATTGTTGATGAATACTGAAGTACAAACATTATTGACATTATTAAAAAGTATAATGAAACAATTGTATCAGCAATCGTGATTTTTGAATTTTCATATATTGGTATATTTGTATATTTAAATATTGGAGTTAAGGATGTTATTAGCATGAATCCAAATATTAAAGCTGGTAACATGTATAAAAAAACATTTGAAATAGAGCTTGTATTGTTTGATTTAAATAAACCTTTATTTTTTGGTCTGCTTTTATTTTTAAAAGAGTATTTTAGCAATAATTTTAATTCTTCCATCAATCACACCTCACAGTTCATCAATGATTTCTTCAAATTCGTCTCCACCAGTGAGCTCAAGAAATATATCTTCAAGACTTTGATTTTCTTTTGAAG
>NZ_JASUSU010000077.1:0-7184 GCF_030445905.1 Oceanotoga sp.
ATGGTAGTACACTTTTTGTGTGCAAGAGTAAGTTTCGCCCCTTCTTTTTTTCTAAGAGAGAACTTCTTTGTTCTCTCTTTTCTTTTATTTATTCTAAAAAACAAATAAAAAAAACAGTCTCAATTTTGAGACTGTTTCATTCATCTATGGAAGAAGAACATTCTTTACAATAACCTTTTATCTTTATAGTGAATTCTTTGGGTTCAAAACCATTTATTTTATCTTTTAAAAGAGTTAATAATTCAGCTTTAGAAACATTCACTCTTTCAGCTTTTGCACAATTTTCACATATTAAAACAACGTTTTCTTCTTCTGTATCTTTTCTGATGTATTCGTATTTTATATTTTCTTCATCAAACCTTATTTCTTTTATCAATTTTAATTCAACAAGAAGATCTATAGCTCTTTTTACTGTCATTTTACTTGTTCTTTGATTTCTTTTTTTTCTTATTTCCATAAATACATCATCGATACTCATCAATCTTCCATTAGACTCCATAAATATTCTTAAAATTAATTCTCTTTGTGCTGTCATTCTTTGTTTTCTATTTTTTAGTGTAGATTTTAAAAGATCTTGTTGAGTCATTTGAAGTACCTCCTAAAATGTAAAACTTAATATAATATTATTATAATTAATTAATTAACGTACTTACACTAATCATAACATTTGTTTATTTAAAAAGTTTGTATATTTTATGAACAATTAATTAATAAAAAGAAACATGTTAAACTGTATGAATATCTATTTTCCAACCTGTTATCTTAGCTGCAGTTCTTGCTGTTTGTCCACCCTTTCCAATAGCAAGGGAGAATTGATCTTCTGGTACATATACTACGGCTTGAGTATTTTCTTCATCTATACTTATATTTTTTACTTCAGCAGGTGCAAGAGCATTTTTTATAAATATTTCAGGATTATCAGAATATTGAATTATATCGACTTTTTCTACTTTTAATTCATTTAATAATTCATTTATTCTCATACTGTTTTCACCTATACAAGCGCCAACAGCATCTACATCTTTATCATTAGACTTTACAGCTATTTTTGTTCTTATACCAGGCTCTCTATATATTTTTACTATTTCTACAATATTTTCTTCTATTTCTGGAACTATTGTTGTTAATAATTCTATTATTAATTCAGGAGAAGTTCTCGTTACAAGTATTTTTGGACCTTTCGTTGTTTTTTGAATGTCTTTAACATGAACTTTTATTAAATCTCCTTGAAGTAATTTTTCGCCCGGGATTATTTCTTTTTCTGGAAGTTTTGTTTCCAATTTTCCTATTCTTATTTCTGCATATCCATCAGCAACTTTTAATACTTCTGCGTTTGTTATCTTGTTTCTCAAAGATACGTATTTATCAAAAAGAGCTTTCTTTTCAAGTTCTTTTATATTCTGTAAAATAACTTGTTTAGCTGTTTGAGCAGCTATTCTTTTAAAATCTTTCTTTAAATTAATTTTTTTCCTTATTTCTTCACCTATTTGAACTTTTGGATTAATTCTTTTTGCTTCTTCTAAAGACATTTCTTCCTGTAAATTTTCAACATTTTCAACAACTTGCCAAACTTGATAAACATTTAATTTCGTAAATTTATTATCCATTTCTACATCAACATTTTTTGTTCCGTAATTTTTTTTATATGCGCTTTTAATTGATTTTAATATTATATCTATTAAAACATCTCTACTTATTCCTTTTTCTTTTTCAAATGTATCAAGCGCTTCTAATAAGTTTATATTCACAAATTACACCTCCGATTAAAAATCTATTTCAAGGTTGGCTCTTGATATGTTATCCATTTCTATTTTAAATAAACTCTTTTTTGAAGATTTTTCTTCTATAATTATTTCATCATTTTCAATGTTTTTTATGTATCCAGTGAAAGAGTTTCTATTTTCAACCTTGTTTTTTGTTATTATTTTTGCTAATTTCCCTTTAAATCTTATAAAATCTTCTTTAGATCTTAATGGTCTATCGAGACCTGGAGAACTTATTATTAAATCATAGCTTCCAAAAGGAAAATCTTGTTCTTCACACCAAGGTTCTATTTTTCTTGAGAAATTAGCACATGTTTCTATTGATACAAAATCTTTTAAATCATCTATTATTATTTCAATTGTTTTTCTTCTTTTTGAACCTTTTATATTGATTTCAAATATCTCTAAATTCATTTCTTTGGCTATTTCTTCAGCTTTTTCTGATAAAGTATTTTTTATATCTTTCATTCTCCGTCTTCCCCCTTATAACAAGATTCGAGGGCCGATTAGCCCTCGAAATTAATGCTTTTTATAGGTCTTCTGATAAATTATATCACATATAAATATAAAAATCAAGCATTGTTTAATATTTTTTGAATAGAATATTATGTTTTGTATATATTAATCAAAACATAATTTTTAATCTTTTTAATATTAATCTAAATAAATTAAAATATTAAATTGAAGATTATTTTACTTTTTTATAATTATATATTCAGTATAATGAACTTTTTTTATGATAGAATATTGTATGAATAAGTCTAATGGGAGGAAAATAATGAACTTTAAAATATATTTATTGAGTGTAATTTTTTTAATTCTTAGTTTTACAGGTTTTTCAGAAATAATATCATATATTTCAACAAAAGATGGAAAAATAATTGAGAATAGTTATATAGATGATTCATTATTATATGGAAGGTATTATGAAAATTTAAAAAATTATTTAAATATTGGAGATAAATATTATTTGTTTAATACATCTAATATATTATTCAATTCTTTGAAAGAAGTAGTTGATTATAAAATTATGGAGAAATATCTCAATGATAACAATATATTTATTGATTATGATAGTTTAAATGATAAAGTTGATCTTAATTATAATAGATTTAAATCAAATGAATTTATTTTTAATAAAAGTGTCATTTTTTTTGATGAAGAAAAAAATATAAGAAATTATATGAAAGTTAAGATATGGATGGAATTAGTTGATGAAAAATTTTCTGATTTTCTGATCAATAAGAAAATAAATATTTCAGTTGAAAATTGGTTTGAAAAATATAGAGGAAATTTTGATTTTATTGTTACTTGGAAACCTTTAAAAATAGAATATAGAATAGATAGAATTGATAAAACATCTAAATTAATAGAGACTGAACAATTTTATAGGAATATAATTTTTGAAGAAAAAGATGTACCTGATGAATGGATATTCTCCTATTTAAAATTAAATGATATTTCTTTCGAAAATAAAAAAAATACATTGGAAGATCTTAAAAAATTCAAAGCTCTCTCTCAATCTTTTAAAGATGGAAAAGTTATTGAAATGTCTTTGATTAATTTGAGTCAGGTATTGAATGAAAAATCTATAGAATTAGAGAATGAAAATATTTATAATTCATATAAGGAAATTTATTATTATAAAACATTATATGATATAAATTCAATGAATGAGCTTGATGAGAGAATAAAAATTTTAGAAGATGATCTGAATGATTTATCGAATTTTAAAAAAAGAATACTCAAGGAATTATATTATAAAAATAAAGATTCGCAGATTATAAATTATTTATACTCTAATTTTTCTGATGATTTAGATATAGATTATTTGTATTTTGATTATGTTTATGAAGTTATGAATGAATATTATTCTTTGTATGGAAGAGATGAAAATTTTATTATTAAAATAAAAAATAGTTTAACTCAATTACAAAATATATCTAGTACTTATGATGAAGATAAGCCAAAATTTGAAGATTTGATATACAAATTCAATAAACTTATTGATTAGCGAGATTATTATCTCGCTTTTTTGAGGAGATTTTTTATGAATTTTAAAGTTATTGCTTCTGATTATTTAAATAATGCGACTGATGAAAAATATAATAAGGCTAAAAAAATACTAAAAAATGAAGGTATAGAAAATTATAAATTTTATGAATTAGATGAAAAACTTTATATTTCTGGTTATGTTGAAGGAGTATTTAGTAAGTGTATTCTTTCAGAATCTTTTTTTTATGATTGTGAATGTGAATATTCAAAATTCAAAATAGGATTATGTGAACATATAACAGCTTTATTATTAAAATATATAAATTATATAGAAAGTGAAAAAAACAATAGTAATATTTTGAATTATAAAAGTGATTTTTTTTATATTGTAGATAAACTTGTTGATACATATCCAATAGAAAATTATTTTGATTATATTATGATCATAAGAGATGATAAAAATATCTATTTGAAATTTTATAAAAATGATAAAAATATTTGTGTCGATTTTGAATCTGATAACATTATATTGAATGAATTTTATTTAAATTTGCAAAATAATATTTATTTGAATAAAGATAAATATCAAATAAAGTCTTTTAAATTTTTACAAAGATATTCTAATTATTTTTTTATCGATGGAGATTATTTTAATTTGAACAATATTGAATTGGAATTATCATTAAAAAAAGAAAATGAAAATAGAATATTTGTAAATTGGAATTTTAAAGATAATAATGAGATCTTAAATTCATTCGATTATTATATTTCGAATTTTGATTATTTGATAGAAGATAAAGAGAATAGAAGATTTTATTATCTTTATTTAAACGGTAGAACTGATTTGAAATTAGAAGAATTAAAAGAAGAAATAATTGAAATTGAAGATTTTCAAAAATTTTTTAATGATTATATATTTGATTTAAATATTAATACTAAATTTGAAGATTTTGATAAACTTATTTTAACTAAGAATTCTATACCAAAGTTGTATATTTTGAGAATAGGAGATAAATTCAAATTTAAAATTAAATTTGAATTATATGATAAAGAATTAGATTTTAAAGATATTAAAAATTGTTATTATGATGAGAAATTTTTAGAAAATGTCTTGAATGAATTAAATATTTATAAAATAGATTTGGATGATAATGGAGAAAAAGTTGTAGATATAACTTTTTTCGTAAATTTTATAGAAAATGATCTGAACAAAATTGATAAAAAAATAAAAGTTTTGTATTCTAAAAATATAAGAATATCAAACAATCCAATTATAAAAATTAGAACTAAAGTTTTTGATAATGAATATAAAATTGATTTAGATATAAATGATGAAATATTGAATCTTGAGAATATGAAAGAAAGTAATTATATTGTTTTAAAAAATGGAGATATAATAAAAATACCTTTAAAAATAAAAAAGATAATAAAAAAATATAATGAAAATAAGTATTTTAAAATAGGCGAATTAATTGATTATCAAGATATTCTTGAAGGGGATTTAAAAAAAGTATTTGAAGAGTTAAAAAAATTTAAAGAACTTGATAATTATGAATTAAATAATTTTAAAGGTAATTTGAGGGATTATCAGGTTTATGGATATAATTATCTTAAATTTTTGAATGAATATAATCTTGGAGGAATTCTTGCAGATGATATGGGTCTTGGAAAAACAGTTCAAGTTATAGCATTACTTTCAAATGTTTCCTTAGATAAAGGAGCATTGATAGTTTGTCCAAAAACACTCATACAAAATTGGAAAAATGAAATAAATACATTTTCTAACTTGACTGTTGGAGAATACATCGATGATAATGACCTTAATAATTATGATATTTTGATAGTTAATTATGCGACATTGATAAATAGAGAAAATTTAATAAAAAATTATTTTGATTATATAATAATAGATGAAGCACAGTATATAAAGAATAGATGGACTAAAACTTCAAAAGTAATCAAGAGTCTTAGGGCAAAAAACAAACTTGCTCTAACTGGTACACCAATAGAAAACAATATTGAAGATATATATAGTATATTTGAGTTTATACTTCCTGGATACTTTGAAAATGAAGATTTCATAAAAAAAGTTTATAAAAATAAAGAAGAAAAAGAAAAATTCATAAAAAAAATAAGCCCTTTCATACTTCGAAGAAAAAAAGAAGATGTTTTAGATGAATTGCCTGAGAAATTTGAAAAAGAGGTAAAATTAAATATGGAAGAAGAACAAAGATCTTTATATATTAAATATTTAAATTATTTTAGAAAAGAGATAAAAAAAGATAATATAAATATTTTTGAAGCCTTGTTGAGATTGAGACAGATTGCATGTCATCCTTATTTAGTTGATAAAACATTTAAAGAAAGTTCAGGAAAGTTTGAATTTTTAAAAGAATTTATTGAAGAAATTATGAATACTAATCATAAAGTCATTGTTTTTTCTCAATTTACTACAATGCTTGAGATTATTGAAAAATATTTAAAGGAAAAAGATTATAATTATTCAATTATAACTGGAAAATCTAAAGATAGACAAAATATTGTTGATGAATTTAATAATAATGATAATAAAAAGATTTTATTGCTGAGTTTAAAAGCTGCTGGAATTGGACTTAATATAACTGGAGCAGATTATGTTATTCATTATGATCCATGGTGGAATCCATCGGTAGAGAAACAGGCTACAGATAGAGTTTATAGAATAGGGCAAGATAAAGATGTCTTTGTTTATAAACTTATAAGTATTGATAGTATAGAAGAAAAAATTTCTGTTTTAAAAGATAAAAAAAATAAATTATATGAAGATATTTTGGGAGATAAAGAAATATTTTCTGATATGAAAAAAGAATATCTTGAAATTTTATTTGATTAAAGTTTATAAATGGCGGTCGGAGCACCCGCCTTATCAAAACACGGAGGTGTTATATATGAAAAATAACACAAAAAGGATAGTAAATTCAGGTGTTGTAGCGGCAGTTTATGTAGTTTTATGTATTTTATTCCAACCTATAAGCTTTGGGCCAGTACAATTTAGAATAGCTGAAGCATTTACTGTATTGCCATTTTTAGATGCTGCTTTTATTCCAGGTTTGTATATAGGTGTTTTATTAGCAAATATCATAGGAGGCCTTGGAGCTTGGGATATTTGGTTGGGGAGTTTTTTTACTTTAATAGCTGCATACTTAACTTGGAAGATGCCTAATAAATGGCTTGCTCCACTTCCTTCAGTTTTAGTAAATGCATTTGGTGTTTCTGCGTATGTATCGTTTTTGTACGAAGTTCCTTACTGGATTTCTGTTTTATGGATAGGAATAGGACAAGCTGTAGTTACATACTTAATAGGAATTCCTATATTAATATTATTTAAAAAACATTATAAACCATCTTAAGCTGGTTTATAATGTTTTTTTTAAAATTAGTGAAAAA
>NZ_JASUSU010000027.1:0-35980 GCF_030445905.1 Oceanotoga sp.
TGTTTTCATAGTATCCTGTATTTTCTTCACTTACTTTTTTGTATTCTTCTCTTTTTAATATTTCTCCTATATATGTCCCTGTTTCATATTGTTTGTCATGTATTATTTTTAATTTTTCATTGGCTAATGATGCGTAACTTCCTTCATATACTTTTATTTTGTTTAATTCTTCTACAAAATATGAATAATCTATATCCATACCTACTAGTCCAACAAAAATATCTTCATAGAAGAATGGAAAGGAATAACTTATTACATTTTTTCCACTTTTTTCTATGTCTTTATGTACTTTTGACCAATGACCATTTTTACTGTTCTTTGTTTCGAAAAACCATGTATAATCTGGATTATCTTCTACAAAATATTCAGGATTTATGTTTATATCTTCAGATTTGAAAATTGTATCTTCCGATTCATCATATATTATTCCATGTATTTTATTATCCATTGTTATTTCAGGGTTTATTAGTATATATGCATTTAAATTTCCTTCAACGCTTTCAGAATAAGCTTTTATGAAACTGTCTGTTCTTGATAAGTAGTTTTCAACATAGGCACTATTTCCAAAAGCACCTGCAACTTGGAATTTTGAAAATGAGTTATTGAATATTGAATTTGAAAAATTTTCCATTACTGTTTCAAGATTGTTTATAACGATATCAAATTCTTTTGCTTTATTGATTGAATTTAATAAAAGTTTGTCTTTTGAATTTTCCCTTATTATGTTAGAGGTATTTTGTATTCCTATAAAACTTAGAGAAAGACCTAATAAAAGCGAGATTATTACTATAGAAGCGATTATTTTTACTGATATTTTTTTCATTTTTTTCCCTCCCAATATTAAACTATATAAAAAATGGGTGCAGGTATCCTGCGCCCATCCATATCAATTTTATCAGAATTATTTTTATTTATATTTCTTAGCTTTTTATTTTTTGTAAAGGTTGATATTTAATAATTAGTTAATCATTTGTTATATAAATGGCAGGCAACTTTATGATCATCGCCTTTTAGAAGAGGTTTTTGTTTAGAACATATATCCATTCTGTTTGGACATCTTGGATGGAAAGGACAACCAGAAGGAGGGTTTATAGGACTTGGTGGTTCTCCTTTTACCTCAACTTTGCTCAATTTTCTTTCTTTTGGATTCCATCCAGGCATAGAACTCATCAATATTTTTGTATAAGGATGTTTTGTGTTTTCAAATAAGTCTTCAGATTTTGCCTCTTCTACTACATGTCCAAGGTACATAACAACTATTTTGTCGCTTACATGATATACTATATCAAGATTATGAGATATGAATAAATAAGCTATTGAACTTTCTTTTTGTATATCTTTTAAAAGGTTTATAACTTGTGATTGTACTGAGACATCTAAAGCGGATGTAGGTTCATCACATATTATTACTCTTGGCTTTAATGCAATAGCTCTTGCAACTGCTATTCTTTGTCTTTGTCCTCCAGAAAATTCATGAGGATATCTCGATATATATTCTTCGTATAATCCAACTTTTTTTAACAGATCTTTCACATAGTTTGTTTCTTCTTCTTTGGTTTTAAACATTTTGTGTATTTGAAGTGGTTCGCTTATTATATCTCCTATAGTCATTCTTGGATCTAATGAATCAAAAGGATTTTGAAATACCATTTGAAGATCTGATCTGTATATCATATTTTCTTTTTTATTTAATTTTCCCACGATATCTTTTTTTACACCATTTTTATCATGATATATTATAGATCCTTCTGTTGCATCATGGATTTTTGTTATTACTCTTCCAAGTGTAGATTTACCACAACCTGATTCACCAACAATACCAACAGTTTCATTTTCGTATAAGTCTAGATCTATGCTTTCAAGTGCTTTTACATGTCCTACTGTTTTTAAGAAAACCCCTTTCTTTATGGGAAAATATTTCTTTACATTTTTTATTTCAAGTATTTTATTCATTCTTATCATCTCCATAAAGCCAGCATGAAACTGTATGATTTTCTTTTGCTTTGAAGTCATCTGGTATCATAGTTTTACATTTTTCTGTGGCAAATTCACATCTTGGATGAAATCTACATCCTTCCGGAAAATTGGTTGCTTTTGGAACAAATCCATCTATATGAGGTAAATATTTGCCTTTATAAAATTTTTGTACTCTTGATTTCATAAGTCCTTGTGTATAAGGGTGTTTTGGGTCATCAAAAATTTCATATACCGTTGATTTTTCAACTATTTTTCCAGCATACATTACATGAACTCTATCGGCAAGTTCTGATACAACTCCCAAATCATGTGTTATAAATATTATAGATGTATTAAACTCTTTTTGAAGGTCTCTCATGAGATTTAATACTTGTGCTTGAATAGTTACATCAAGTGCTGTAGTTGGTTCGTCAGCAATTAAAATTTTTGGTTCTGTAATCAATGTCATGGCTATCATGACTCTTTGTAGCATACCTCCACTCATTTCATGAGGATATTCATCGAATCTTTTTTCTGGAGAAGGTATACCAACTTTTTTTAGCATTTCTATACTTTTCTCTCTTGCTTGTTTTTTGTTTAAACCAAGATGTATTTTACATACTTCGAATAGTTGTTCTCCAACTGTATACAAAGGATCAAATGCGGACATAGGTTCTTGAAATATCATTCCTATTTCTTTACCTCTTATTTTTCTATATTGTTCATAATTTAAATCTAAAAGATTTTGTCCATTATATATTATTTTTCCTTCTATCATTGCAGGTGGTTGTTTTACTAAGCCCATTATTGTCATATTTGTTATGGATTTACCACAACCTGATTCACCAACTAAGGCAAGTATTTCACCTTTTCTTAATTCGAAGCTTACATTATCAACAGCTTTAACTGTACCATCGTATGTATTAAAATATGTTTTTAAATTTTCAACTTTTAAAATCACTTCACTCATACTTTTTCAACTGCCTTATAAGGATCAGCCGCATCTCTTAAAGCGTCTCCTAGAAAATTGAATGATAATACTGCTATTATTATAAATATTCCAGGTATTAAAAGCCATGGATGAGATTCGAGTTCTGATAATGATTGAGCTTGTTTCAATAATAGTCCCCAACTTGTCATAGGTTCTTTTATACCGAGACCTAAGAAACTTATAGAACTTTCTCCTAATATCATTCCTGGAATTGATAATGTTGTAACAACTATTAAATAACTCATTGTGTTGGGTATGAGATGTTTCATTACAACTCTGAATCCTGAAGCACCCATTATTTTTGAAGCCATTACATATTCTTTTTCTCTTAAACTTAAAGTCATTCCCCTTACAACTCTTGCTACTCCCATCCAACCTATAAAAGAAAGTACTATTACTATACCAAAATAAACAGCTGTACTTGGCCAATCGGGTGGTAATAACATTGCCAATGCTAACCATAAAGGTATTCTTGGGAATGATCTCAATAGTTCTGTTAGTCTTTGAATTAACATGTCAACCCATCCACCATAATAACCTGAAATAGCTCCTATTATAGCACCAAGCATAACACTTATTAATGCTCCTACAAGACCAACTGTCATGGAAACTCTTGCTCCCATTATTATTCTTGAGAAAAGATCTCTTCCGAACTTATCTGTTCCGAATATAGTATACATAGCTCCAGAATCTTTTTCTACACCGAATAGATGTAAATCTGTTTCCCAAAGCCCCCAGAATTTATAAGATTCTCCCCTTACAAAAAATTTTATTGGGACTGGATTATCTTTGTCTTCTGTATATGAAACCATGAAAGTTACTGGGTCTCTTTCTTTTTTTAAAGAGTATATATGAGGACCTATAAATTTTCCTTCAGGGTTTTTCCAGTATACTTTTGATGGTGATGAATATATATAATTTCTATGTGCTTGAGTATAATCATATGGAGATACAAATTCTGCAAATATAACTAAAATATATAGTATTATGAGTATTACTAAACCTACCATACCTAATTTGTTTTTGAAGAAAGTAGTCCATATTCTTTTTGATGTCTCATTCATAAGCAAATCCTCCTTAACTGATTCTTATTCTTGGATCCAGTAAAGCCAATGCAATATCTGATAGCAGGTTACCAATCTGTGTTATAAATGCGATGAACATCAAAAATGTCATAACTAAGTATTGATCATGGTTTAATAAAGCATTGTAAAAAAATGGTCCCATTGTAGGTAAGTTTAATACTATTGCTGTTATTATAGTTCCACTGAATATTTCAGGTAATTGCATACCAGCTATACTAACCATAGGATTAACGGCGTTTTTTACAGCATGTTGTTTTACAGATTTTTCTTTAAGCCCTCTTGCTCTCAAAGAGGTTATAAATGGTGAACCAGTTATATCAAGCATATTTCCTCTCATGACTCTCATTAAACCAGCTAATCCACCGGTTCCTACTACTACAAGAGGTAACCATAGATGGGAAAGCATGTCTGCGAATTTAGCCCATGACCAAGGTGCTCCGATGTATTGAGTTGAAAATATTCCTCCAACAGATGTAGCTCCAGCTTTTAAAGAAACCCACATTAAAAATAATGCAAGAAAGAAATTAGGTATAGATAAACCTAAAAAACCCAATACAGTTAAACTGTAGTCTCCGACTGAATATGGATGCAGGGCAGAATATATTCCAATTGGTATGGATATGAGCCATTGGAATAAAACCGTTAATAAAGCGATAGAAATAGTCCATCCCATTCTTTCCCATATTAATTCCCCAACGGGTCTTTTATAAGCAAAAGAATAGCCAAAATCACCTTTAGTTACTATACCTTTTACCCATATTAAATATCGTTCAACAGGGGACTTATCTAATCCTAATTTTTCTCTTAGCTCTACTATTTGTTCTGGGGAGACTCTTGGATTATTCATATATTGAGTTACAAAATCTCCAGGCTGTAGTTCTGTTAATGTAAAACAAATGATGGATATCATAATCATCATAGGTATCATTATAAGTAGCCTTCTAGTAACAAATGACCACATTCGAATTCCTCCAATTTTTTAAAAAATGGAGGAGGAAAAACCTCCCCCTTATTATTTTATTTGTCAAATACTGTATAAGTTAAATAAACTAATGTTCCATCGTCCATTTGATAGAAGTTTCCTACACTCTTTTGTGCTCCCATTAAATCCATACCTTTACAAACGAATATGAAAGGTACTTTTTCAGCATAAATTTCTTGCCATTTGTCATAATATGATTTTCTTTGGTCTATATTCATTTCTGTTTGACCTTTTTCGAACATGTTCCAAACTTCTAATTCCCAATCATACATTTCTGATTTAACTGCTGTTCTTGTTTCTGAATCCATTGTACTTAAATGATTATAGTATAATGGGTTACCAGGTTGCCATATAGCTTTTCTTAATTGTGGATCTGGTTGATTACCAAATGCCCATAATGACATTTCAAAGTCACCTGAAAGAGCTTTTTGTGATTGTAATCCAGCATCTAAAATTTGTAGATTCATTTTTACACCGATATTCTTTAAATCTTCAGAGTATAAATAAGCTATATCTTGGAATTCTTGTGTTGTTTTTGTCAATAATACTATGCTTAAATCTTCTCCATTTTTCATTTCTCTTATACCATCATTGTCTATATCTTTTAATCCTAATTCATCTAACATTTTTGAAGCTTTTGTTAAGTTAAAAGATCTTCTTATTTCTTCAATCTTAGGATTGTAGAATCCTTTGTTGCTTGGAAGTACTGGAACTCCACCATAAACTGCCAATGTATTGTATACTTCGTCTATTATTCTATCTCTATCTAAAGCGTATTCCATTGCTTGTCTGAACTTATCATTTCTGAATAATTCTTTTAGAGAATCATTTTTTGCATCAAAATTGAAAGTTATATGTAAAGGACTTGGTGTAGGTTTTGAAGGTTGTCCTCTAAATATTACAAAATCTGCACCTTGTAATTCTTTTTGTTTTAATACTGGATAATCTTTTGAATTTACTTTTATATAGTCTATTTCACCAGCCATAAATTTAGCCATAGCAACTTCAGCATCTTTAACTATTAAATATTCAAAAGTATCAACATATGGAAGTCTGTTTCCCCATTTGTCAACTTTCCAGAAGTTAGGATTTCTTTTTAAAATAACTTTTTGATCTACAACATAGTTGTCTATTAGATATGGTCCTGTACTAACTATATCTTTAACATTTGTGTCTGTTGTCCATATTTTGTTTACAGATCCTAAGTCATTTTTATTGAAAAGTTCTGAAACTTTATGTTCAGGGTATATAGGTGCTTGAGCTAATACTGTAAAGAAAGCTCCATATGGTGCTGGAAGTGTAGCTTTAACAGTCATGTTATCTACTTTTTCCCATTTTACAAGTTCACCATTTATTGTGTATCTTGCAATAGAGTTTCCTTCAGCAAATTTGTTCATTACAAAATAATCTAATGTAAATATAACATCATTTGCGTTGAATTGTACTCCATCAGACCATTTAACATCTCTTAAATGGAAAGTTACTTCTTTTCCATCAGCAGAAACGTCCCATGATTCAGCTAATCCAGGCTCTATTTCATTTGTTATAGGGTTAGCTTCAACTAAAGGAGATAGAACATTTGGGATTATTGTATATGCTGCATTGTCTAAAGTTCCATATAAATTGAATGATTGTGGTGCAGAAGATAATGCAGTTGTCACTCTTCCTCCCAATTTAGGTGTTTCTGGTGTGAACATATCTTTTACAACAAAATCTTTAGAAAAAGCAAATAAAGATATCATAATAACCATGCTTATAACTAAAAGTTTTTTCATCAGGAAATTACCCCCTTGTTTTAGTTTTTTACTTTTTTGAACCATAAAAATTATATATTATTTTACGAAGATCGTCCAATTTGTAAATATTACAGGTCCGTCTTGTTTGAGTTGATATACATTTCCAACTCTTTCATTCCATCCCATCAAAGTCATACCTTTACAAACGAATATATAAGGTATTTTATCTGCATAAATTTCTTGCCATTCATTATAATATTCTCTTCTTTTTGATTGATCCATTGTTGATTGACCTAAATCAAATAAATCATAAACTCTTAATTCCCAATCATACATATTTTCTTTTATAGCTTTTTTATTTTGTTTATCAAATGTTGAAGTATGATTATAATATAAAGGATTACCAGGTTGCCATATTTCTTTTCTCAATTGTGGATCTGGTTGATTACCAAAAGCTAACATTGCCATTTCAAAGTTTCCAGCTGTTGCTTTTTCTAAAGCTATATTTCCATCTAATAATTGTAAATGCAATTTAACACCTATTTTTTTGAGGTCTTGAGAGTATAAATAAGCAACTTCTTGATAATCTTGATCTGTTTTTGTTAAGAATACTATTTCTAAGTTTTTACCATTTTTTAGATTTCTTATACCATCATTATCTGTATCTTTTAATCCCAATTCATCTAATATTTTTGAAGCTTTTGTTAAATCAAAAGATCTTCTTATATCTTCAATTTTTGGATTATAGAAACTATTTGAAGGTAATGTAGGTGTTCCACCTTTAACTGCTAACATATTATAAACATCTTCGATTATTCTTTCTCTATCTAAAGCATATTCCATAGCATGTCTAAAATCTTCATTTAAAAATAATTCTTTTAGATCAGCATTTGTAGTGTCTAAATTGAAAGTTATGTGTAAAGGACTTGGAACAGGATTTATAGGTTCTGCTTTAAATATTCTATATGGAGCACCTTGTAATTCTTTATATTTCAAAGTAGGATAATCTCTTGGATTTAAAACTGTATAATCTACTTCTTCTGACATGAATTTAGCCATTCTAACTTCAGGATCAGCTATTATTAAGAAATTTAGTTTATCTATATAAGGAAGTCTATTGCCCCATTTGTCAACTTTCCAGTAATATGGATTTTTCTTTAAAACAAATTTTTGATCAGGAGTATATTGTTCCATTGTAAATGGTCCTGTACCAACTATTTTTTCTACTGGAGTATCTGTTGTCCATATTTTATTTACAGAGCTTAAAGCATTTTTGTCTACTAAAGGTTCTAAAACATGTTGTGGGAAAATTTTTACATGTGTTAAAGTTATAAAAAATGCTCCGAAT
Organism: Oceanotoga sp.; assembly: GCF_030445905.1. Lineage (NCBI taxonomy): Bacteria > Thermotogati > Thermotogota > Thermotogae > Petrotogales > Petrotogaceae > Oceanotoga > Oceanotoga sp. Next base: position 8,099 of record NZ_JASUSU010000027.1, read on the forward strand.
GGTTCTGGTAATATTGCTTTTATGGTCATATCATCTATTTTTTCCCATTCTACAAGTTTTCCACCAAATGTAAATCTTCCTCTTGCATTGTTTTCAGCTTTATTATTCATTGCAAAATATTTTAAGGTGAACATAACATCATCTGCATCAAATGGGTGACCATCAGACCATTTAACATCTCTTAGATGAAAAATAACTTCTTTGCCATCTGGAGATACTTCCCATGATTCTGCTAAAGCAGGTTCTACTTCTTTTGTTATATTGTTCATATCTACTAAAGGATTTAATATTTGAAGCATAACTGTGTACATATGTGAATCTAAAGATCCATATAAGTTGAAAGATTGTGGAGAACCAGGTAAAGCAAGATTAATCTCTCCACCCATTTTAGGTTCTTGTTTTGTGAACATTTCGTCTACAACAAAATCTTTCGAGAAAGCTAAAAGTGCCATTGTTAGGATAAGACATACTATTAAAACTTTTTTCATTGTGACTCCCCCTTTATATCCCGTATTAATTAAATCATAATAATTGTATAACATATATGAAAATAAAAACAAACATGATTATATGTTATTACAATTAATCTAATTCGAATTAAAAACGAAAAAAGCTAAATATTATCAAAAAACTTAATTATTTCAAAAATAAAATATTTTTTTTAAAAATCATCTTAAATCTCTTTAAATAAAGACTTTTATTGTTTGTATCATTTTTAATATAAGTTTTATATAATGTACTTACTTTAAGATATTTTGATTTTAGAGTATTTTATTAATAATGATAAAAAATCGCAAATAAATACGAAATCTAATAAATATATCAGGTATGAGCATAGTTGACATAATGTTATTACATTTATTAAAATATAACATATAAGGGGTGATATATAATGGTTATGAATGGAATAGATATTCTTGAAAAAGAGAATTTTAAATCTTTGATGAATAAAAAGATAGGTATTATAACTAATTTTTCCTTTGTTAATAAAAATATGGAATTTATGATAGATAAGATGATTTCTAATGGAGTCAATATTGTAAAGATATTTACACCAGAACATGGATTATATGGTCTTCCAGATGGAAAGGAATATGATAATGAAGTACATCCTAAATATAATATTCCAGTTATTTCTCTTTATGGAGACAATAAAAAACCAAAAAAAGAATATTTAGAAGATATTGATTTATTGGTTTATGATATTCAAGATGTTGGATTAAGATTTTATACTTATATATACACTCTTGCATATTGCATGATTTCAGCAGATGAAAATGATAAAGATTTTATGATTCTTGATAGAATAAATCCTCTTGGAAGAAAAGTTTATGGTGGAAGGATGAAGGATGAGTATAAGTCTTTTGTTGGAGATTATGAATTACCTTTGAGATATGGCTTGACATGTGCTGAAACTGGTTTATACTATAAAAAACTTCTTGGATTAAAATTAGATCTTAAAATTATAAAAGTTGAAGGTTGGAATGGAGAAACTTTTGATAAAACAGATCTCATGTGGAATGTGCCTTCTCCTAATTTACCAGATTTTGAAAGTACTATAGCTTATGCCGGAAATTGTTTTTTTGAAGCTACCAACATAAGTGAAGGTAGAGGAACTACTAAGCCTTTTACTTATATAGGGGCTCCTTGGATAGATAATGATGATCTTTATGAAAAATTGAAAGAGAATTTTAAAGATTTAAATATAAGAAAAAGGGAGTTTATCCCGATGTTTTCAAAACATAAAGATATACTTTGTCATGGTGTTGAGTTTTTTCCAAATGATAATGATAACTTTTTTGAAATAAGTCTTTTTATAATGAATTATTTGAATAAATATGATCAATATGAAATTAATGATAGATTTAAAGGCCTTGTTGGTGAAATTTCTTTAAAAGATATTGATCATAAAGAATGGAATGAACAAGCAAAGCAATTTATTGAATACACAAAAGATATTTTAATATATGAAAAGGGGTTGGAGTTACTATGAATTTAAAAGATAGAGTAGGAAAACTTTTTATGATCGGATTACCATCTACAAGTCTTGATGATGAGACAAAAAGAGTTCTTGATGAAGTTAGACCTGGCTCAATCATATTATTTTCAAGAAACATAGAAAGTAAGGAACAAGTTAAAAAGTATATACAGGATATAACTGAATATCTTGGATATAAACCTCTTGTTACTATAGATCAGGAAGGTGGAATTGTTACAAGGCTTATAGAAGGTTTTTGTGTTGCTCCTGGAACAATGGCCGCAGCAGCTACTCAGAACCCTGAAAGTGCTTATAAGATGGGAAAAATATTAGGTAAAGAAATGAAGGCAATAGGTGTTGATTGGGATTTAGCTCCTGTAGTTGATATCAATAATAATCCTAATAATCCAGGAATAGGTGTTAGAAGTTTTTCTTCAGATAAAAATATTGTTGTTAATTTTGCTCAAAGGTTTATAGATGGTCTTGAAGAAGAAGGTATAATAGCTTGTTTAAAACATTTTCCTGGTAAGGGAAGAGTTGCTGTTGATGCACATCTTGATATGCCAGAACTCAATATATCAAAAGAAAAATTAATGGATGTTGAAATATATCCATTTAAAAATATAGATTCTGTTTCGTGGATGCCAAGCCATATATATATTCCATGTCTTCAAGATAAAAAAGAGCCTGCGACTGTTTCAAAGTCAGTTTTGACTACTTTTGTGAGAGAAGAATTGGAATATAAAGGTGTTTTGATTGCTGATGATTTATCAATGGGAGGTGTTTCAAATTATTATACTCCTAAAGAAGCAGCAGAGTTAACTTTTAGAGCTGGTATGGATATTCTTTCTTTTTGCCATGACTCTGAAATTCAAATATCTGTAAAAAAATATATGGAAGAGAAAATAGAAAATGATGAAGAATTAAGAAACAGAATGGAAGAATCTTTAGAAAGACTTGAAAAACTTTATGAAATAGCTAAAGTGAATAATAATCATCCACTTGAAGAAGTTGGTACAGAAGATAATAATAGAGTTTTTAAAGAAATATGTGAAAATTCAATAACAGTATATAAAAATGAAGATGCTGTATTGCCTTTGGACAAAGTAGATAATGTTTTTACTGTAAAATTAACGAGATTAGTTTTAGTTGAAGATAAAAAAGAAGGAGTGCCAGAAATTTCAAAGAGAATCTCTGAAAGATTTGATGCACCTTTAACTATTTTTGATCCTAAAGATAATGATGAAAAGATTGAAGATATTATAAATAAAGCTAAAGGGAAAATAAATATAGTTTTAACGGAAAATGCTCATTTATATGAGGGACAAAAGAAAGTTGTTGAAGAAATTGCGAAAAATTCTGATAAGATGATTTTAGTGGCATTGAGGAATCCTTATGATGTATTTATAGAAGGAGTAAAAAATTCAATATGTACTTATGGTTACACTAAGAATCAGCAAGAAACTGTTTTAGAATTATTAGAAGGAAAAATAAATGCAAAAGGAAAGATTCCTGTCGATTGGAGGATGGCTTAATGTTCGAGAAATTAGATACAGAAATGAATAATCCAAAGACTTTTAATATGGACAAAATGAGTATTTTTGAAATATTGAGATTGATAAATCAGGAAGATTCTCTTGTGGCTTTAACGGTTACAGAGAATCTTAAAGAAATAGAAAATGTTGTTGAAGAATGTGTGGATTCTTTAAAACATGGTGGAAGAATTATATATGCTGGAGCAGGTACAAGTGGAAGAATCGCCGTTATGGATGCAGTTGAAACTGTTCCTACATTTGGAGTTAAAGATTTATTCGTGCCTTTGATGGCAGGCGGTAAAGATGCATTTTTTGCTGCACTTGAAGCTGTTGAAGACAATTATAAAGCCGGTAAAGATGATCTTATAAATATTAATGTTAAGCCTGAAGATATGGTTATAGGGGTAACAGCAAGTGGTAGAACACCATATGTAAAAGGAATTATAGAATATGCCAAAGAAATAGGATGTAGTACGGGATTGGTTTGTAATGTAAAAGATCCTGAAATAAAAGCCGATACTGATATTTGTCTTGTAACTGGTCCAGAAGTTATAACTGGTAGTACGAGAATGAAGGCTGGTACTGCTCAAAAAATGGCTATGAATATGATTTCTACTGTTAGTATGATAAAAATGGGTAAAACATATAAAAATTATATGGTTGATGTTATGATATTAAATGAGAAGTTAGAACATAGAGCAACTAATATGATTTCTACTATAACAGGTTTAGAATTCGAAGATAGTAATAAATATCTTAAAGAAGCTGATTATAAACCTAAACTCGCAATATTGATGATTCTTTCTGAAAAGAATAAAGAAGAATGTATAAGAGCTTTAGAGAAAACTCAAGTTCTAAATGAAGCTTTATTGATTCTTAAGGAGGAATAGATATGAAAGATACTCCACTCCCACTATACTATAAGGTTTATAATAAATTAAGAGCAGATCTTGATAGTGCTAAATATTCGAAGGGAGATAAACTTCCCACTGAGATGGAAATATGTGATCAGTTTAATGTATCCAGATTAACTGTAAGACGTGCCCTTGAAGAACTTAAGAGAGAAGGTCTTATTGAAAGGAAAAAGGGAAAAGGAACTTATTTTACTGGAAAAAAACGTGAAGAACAATTATCTAATTTTTCGAGTTTTACGAATGAAGCACATAGAGAAGGAGATATAACATGTTCAAATGTTCTTGAAAATAAACTTGTTAAGGTGGATAATGAGTTTATAAGAGCTTTTGATTTGCCAGAAGATGCAAGAGTTGTATATCTTAAAAGAGTTAGATATCTTAATGATGAACCTTATGCAATAGAGAACGCTTATTTAAATCCAGGTGCTGATATAAGAGTTTTAAATATAATTGAAAAAAATATGTCAGAAGAATCTCTTTATAACATATTGATGGATGAATATGGATTGAATATATCATATGCTGAAGAGACTCTTGAAGTTAGTCTTTTATCTAAAGAAGAATCGGAATTACTTGGATTAAAAAGAGGCGAACCGGCAGTTTTAAGAAGAAGATATACTTATCTGGACAATAACCATTGCATTGAATTTGTTAAGTCTATTTATAGAGGTGATAAATACAAATTCAAGGTGGTGAGAAAAATATGATTTATATGGGTGTAGATGGTGGTGGAACTCATCTAAGAGCAACTGTTTTAAATGAAGATATTTTAAAAAAATATAGTATAGAAAGTGGAGTAAATCTTACAGCTACTAAAGAAGAAGATTTAAAAAAAACATTTGAAGAATTAAAGTCTAAAACAGGAAGAGTAGATTACATAACTCTTTCTTTTTCGGGTGCTGGAACTCAAAATCGTAAAGATATTCTTAAGAATATAGTAAAAGATGTTTATGAAATAGAAAATATTATAGTGTATCATGATGCTGAGGGTATGCTTTATTCCGATTTTAAAGGAAAAGGTGTCGTTGTGATATCGGGAACAGGATCTGTTGTTTTTGCAAAAGATGATGATAATAATCTTTATAGAAGCGGTGGATGGGGACATCTTTTTGGAGATAAATGTAGTGGTTTTTGGCTTTGTAATAGAGCAATACAGAAAACTTTTGATTATAGAGATGAACTCGTTATTAAAGATGATTTATATGATTTAGTTAAAGAATATTTTAAAGTTGATAATATTGAAGATTTAACCGATATACAAAAAAAATCAGATTTTAAAACATATATAGCATCATTTTCTAAGGTAATGCTTTCGAATATAACTCCAGCAGTTGAAGAAATTATTAAAGAAGGTCTTGATGATCTCGTGCCACGTTGTGAGAGTATGCTCAAGAAAGTAGGCTCGAAAAAAATAAGTGCTCATGGAGGAGTGTTCAAATCAGAGTATTTTATTAATGAGTTTAAAAATAGACTCAAGAATTATGAAGTTGAACTTTCTGATGAAGATGTTGCTACTAAAATATCTTTTTACACAAAAGAACTTTATGAAAGAGGCGATGTCAAATGAGAATAGAAAAAGTTTTAATAGTTGATCCTATTAAAGGAGAATTTACTGGAGATGTAATAATTGAAAATGAAAGAATTAAGGAAGTTATTCCAGTAGATTATGAGAAATATGAACAGATTTTAATGCCAGGTTTTGTAGATTATCATACACATTCCCTAAAAGGAATAGATACTATGCATGCCAAAAAAGAAGATTTTGAGAAATGGGCAAATATGAATTTTGAGTATGGTGTTACAAGTTTTTTTCCTACAACTGTTTCTGCATCAAAAACTCAAATCCTTTCAGTTATAAAAAATCTTGAAAATGTTGGCGAATCAATAGACGGATTGCATCTTGAAGGACCTTTTATAAATGAAGAAAAAAAGGGAGCTCAAAATCCAGCTTATATAAGAAATCCTACGATTGAGGAACTTGAAGAAATAACTCCAGAAATGGTCAAGTTAATTTCTATGGCTCCAGAAAGACAAAATTTTAAAGAAGCTTTGAATTATTTAAAAACAAAAAAAGTTAGAGTTAGTATAGGTCATTCTTCTGCAGGATATGAAATTTATAAAGATGCATTTAAAAATGGTGTGGATAGAATTACACATTTTCCTAATGCTTTATCTGCATTTCATCATAGAGAAATAGGTGGAACTGGTTCTGCATTACTGTTTGATTTTAAAGTTGAAATAATAGCAGATGGTATTCATTCTGTTCCTGAATTTATTGAGCTTACATATAAAATAAAAGGTGCAGATAAAATAATTCTTATAACAGATTCTATGGAAGCTGCAGGACTTGAAGATGGACAGTATGAACTTGGAGGTCTTCCAGTTACAGTAAAAGAAGGTGTTGCAAGATTAAAGAGTGGTAGTATTGCAGGTTCTACTTTACTGTTCGATAAAGGTGTTAGAAACTTTAAGAAATTCACAAACTGTACTTTACAGGATTTAGCAAAAGTTAGTTCTTATAATGCTGCAGTTGATTGTGGAATAAAAGATATAGGAAGAATTGAAAATGGATACTATGCAAACATAGTTTTGTTGGATAAAGATTTAAATGTATTGAAAACTATATTCAAAGGAAAAGAAGTATATAATAAATAATAACATAAAAAATTTAGCCCGGATTGTCATTCGACATTTCGGGCTATAGTATAATAATGCGCGGGATATACTGGGTAATTCTTTATTAATCTTCGGCTGCTACAATAACATTTATCCAGCCAAGAGTTATATTTTCTCCTGCTTGTAAAGCAAATCTATTGTCTTGATCTAATTTTACAACTACATCATAATACAAATTGATTACACCATTAGAACTTGAGTAAGCTAAAGGTGATTCTGGTTCTGTAGTTCCTAAAACATCAGGATTTTGAAAAACAGGTAAATATCCTCCAAGAAAAGGACCTGTTTTGTTTGAATTTAAAAGAGATCCTGCAGGTCTATACATAGCAACAAAAGCTGCAAGTCCTGTTTGTACACCAGTTGTAAATGCATCTTGTGATGTAGGATCTATTACATCTATTCCCCATGATTCATAATCTGGATAGTCTTGATCATCATTATAGAAATCTGGGTTAACAGCTTCTGGATTTACTTCGAACCAAGTTTTTACTGAAACTGCATTGTTTGAATTTATTGATATAGGTGTTCTGTTAAATAAGAAATAATACTGGTTATAAACATTAGGTTGGATTACTGGATAATTACTTTGGTTAAATCCCCAATCATTGTTTGTAAGCCATCTATCATAGTCTTCATAAGTACTCCAGTCTGTTTGGTTGTCACCCATAACTGGATCATTTGTGGTAAGAGTTACATGAGATTGTACTTCTACATTTACATCTATATTCAATGAATTATCTGAATTTGAAAATACGAATAAACTTATAGAAATTATCATTACTGCCAATAATATTTTTTTCATATCATTTCACCATCCTTTTGAAAAAAAGGGGGAAGATTCCCCCTTTGATTGATTGTGAGAATTAGAAACTATCAGCAGTAACTGTTACTAATACAGTACCTTTATTAGTTTCAGCGAATGCAGAATAACCTGTCCAAGCTTGATTGAATTCCATTGTCATTGTTAAATTATGAACCTTTTCTCCCCATGAACCTGTTGAAGAGTCAAAAGTTAATGAATGATTAACATACCAATCTTCAGCTGGAGCATCATAAGAAGCGAGTAAAGAATAACCATAATTTGATTTAACATCTATAGCTACTGTATCTTCTAATACGTCATTAACTGTTTCATCTGGATTGTACATAAAGTTGAAAGCATCATTTTCATCAAAATTAATTTCAACGTGTCTTGCAACGGATACCTTTACAGGTACTTCAATACTTGCAGAACTTGCTGCAAATGCCATAGAAACCATCATTAAAACTGCGAATACAAATACCAATGCTTTTTTCATTAGGAAATCCCCCTTTAATTTTAGAGCCTCATAGCCCTCGTTATCTTTTACACTAAAATTATATTCTATGACAATGAAAGAATGATATATACATAATCAAGAAAAAATAAAAGCTTAATAAAAGAATGCTAAAAAAAAGATGCTCTTTTTTAGAGCATCTATAAAGGGTTTTGGATCATATGAAAAATAAATCGTATTTTTTATTGAAAAAATTCAAAGATTTATGTATTTTTTCTGAAATTGATTTCTTTGAAGATTCTAATTCTTTTATTTCTCTGAAAAGAATATATATATTATTTTCTTTTTTCATCATTATATCAACTTTTCTGATGTTTTTTACCATATAATCAAAGACATAGTTTATATCTTCAATATTCTGAAACTTCATCATTACTATACAATAATCTATAGTTCTTTTATTTTTTTCGAGTTCTACTATCAAATTAAATTCTTCTTCTGAAAGCACTGTAGCTCCATTTAAAACAGCTGTATTAGAATGATTCTTTTTATTTATCATGTTTATTTTATTGCTAAGCATTGAAAAATCTTTGTTTTTAAATTTTTCTTTATATTCATCATATAATGACTGGGCCGCTATAAAGTTTTCATTTTCAAGATTTGTAGACATTAACTTTAACCATATATCATCTCTTGTATTATCCGTCAAAAAAGCTTTATTTAGAAGATTTAAGGCCTTTTCTTTTTCTTGATTTTTACAGTATAAATCGGACAATGATGAGAGTGTATCAACATAAAGCTTTTTAAGACTATCTCTCTTGGAGAATGTCCAGCTATCGTTGGCATTTTCTGGTAATAGATCTCCTTTATAAATTTTTTCTGCTTCTAAAAGACTTTTAAAATCACGTTTTTTTAATATCTTTTCAAATTCTTTTATATCTATGTATATTTTACTACTGTCAAAAAAACAATAGTTAAAATTTATGTATAATTGTTTTTTATCTATTTTTAAATTTTTTCTTATGAAGTATAAAGTGGAGTTTAAATTTGTTTTTGCATTTTCTTCTTCGAAACCATCCCAAAAAGTTTCAAAGATATTGTATAAAGGAACTTTTTGATTTGAGTTTATTATTAAATACTTAAATAATTCTAAAGCTTTTCTTGAACCAAGAGAGTTAATATCTTTATTATTATTTTTTATTCTTAATCCACCAAAAAGGTAAACATAAATCATTTTAATCGCCCCGCTTATGAATATTTAAAAGATATATCCGATATTTAATGATAAATTAAAATCATTATTTTTTATATCATAATATATATCGCCTGAAAATTGAAAGTCTTCGAAATTATATTGACTTCCAATATTTATAAAATAATTAAAATAATCTGCTTGTATATTAAATCCTCCTCCAAGATTTACATATTTGAAGAGATTTAATTTGCTCTTAAAATAAAAGTTTTTTATAAAATTAAATTTATCCTCTTCATAATAGACGGGAGTAAATTTTGCATACAATGAAATATCTTTAATTTTTACTTCATCTTCCAAATCTATTGAAAATCTTTTATCATTTATTTTTGCCATTATTAAAACTTCATTATAATAAAGACCTATGCCAAGAGATGTTTTATCATTCTCATATATTCCTTTTATATTGAATAGATCATTATAGTTTAATCCAAAATCAAATGCATTATTTTTTAAGGGATTTCCATAATAATTTATGAAAACCTCATTTTTATAAATTTTTTCTCCCTTTTCAAATAAATCTATATCAAATGCTTTTATATATATATTTATATCATTGTTTAATGAAGCAACTTTTTTTCTTTCATTTTTTTGAAGTGTAAAAATATTTTCAAATAACAAGTTATCATCAGATATACTAAATTTAACATCAAGAGAGTTTCTTTGGACATTATAAGGCATTATTTTGAAATCAAAATTATAATCTCCATTAGTTTTAAATTTTAATTCATAGTCTTCAACTACAGATACATTTAATATATTTGATTCATTATTTTTATTTTCTATGTATATAGAAAAATTTACTAAATTTGAAATTCCAATAATCGTAAAAGTTAAAAATGATATGATTAAAATTTTAAATTTCAATTTAGATCATCTCCAGAATAATCTATAGAAGCACTTAAAAAAATCATCAATCTTTTATTTAAATCCATTTTTTCATCATCACTGAAAAATAATCTTATTATTGGAAGTGTATGAAGGATTTCAACTCCAGCTTGAGTATTATAGAATTGATTTAAATCAAGATCGGCAATTAAAAGTACTTCATCAGGGTTTAAATCTACTTTTGTTTCAAGTATTGAATTACTCGTATTAAAACTTGTTTGATCTATACCAGAAATTTTAGAAAAATTTGATTTAAATTCAATTTGAATTCTCTTATTAAAATATGTAGGGGTTAAAGTTATACCAAGCCCACTATCAAGAGTATTAACTGTTTTTTTATTGTCTGATGAACTTATTATAAGATTTTTTTTGTCTTTTATTTCTATATTTACAGTCTTTCCTGATTTTACATTCAATGATTGATTGGTTATTAAATCTGCCATATGATTACTTTCATACATTTGAATTTCTGTTTGAAGAAGATCAGGTATTGTTAACTTTATCTTTGAATCCTCAAATTTAAATTCGGAATTTGCTAAATTGGTCAACTTGAATAGATTACTTTTCAAAATGTTATAATTTCTTTTTTCAACTTCTAATGCATATATATTTAGTTTTATATCTGGTATTTTAATATCAACCATATCTTGAACTTCTTTTATATAATCTAAAATATCTTTTGGAGCATAAAAAAGTATTGAATTATTTAATTGATTTACTTTTGCATATGTTTGATAAGATACTGGTAAAAGTTGTAAAAAAGTTTGAGTATCTATATAATTTAATTTCATCACTTCTTTTTCAGCAAGATAAGTAAAAGTTTTACTTCTTGGATCGGCAATTCCTACAAAATAAGTTTTTTCATCCATTTTTTTAAATGAAAATCCACCAGGAAGAAGAATTTTTTTTAGAACTTCTTCAAAAGGTGTATCTAAGAAGTCTGCAGTTATCATTCCTGCTACATATTCATCCATCAAAATCGTTTTTCCAGTTTGTAAAGCTAATTCATTCAAAGCTTCTGTGAGTTCAGTGTTATAAAATGTTATAGATATCAGATCAGAGCTATCTTCTGATTGTTTTGGGTTAAAATTTTCTAATGGAGCAACATCAGAAAATATCATTATATTTAAAAGTAATAATATTATTATAAAAAAAGCTCTATTCGACATTTAAAACACCACCAATATTGTCTAAACCTTTATTATCATGTTTTAAAGATATATTATAAAAATATTCTCCAGGTTCGAGTTTCGGAGTATCTCCTGTTAATATCATATAATCATTTGGTAATAACCATTTGTTTTCTTCTATAGGAAGTGCATCAAAACTTGCCACTAAAACTCTTTCAGAGTTTTGAATATTTATAGTTGCTTTTGGAAGTATGAATCTATCTCCAATATTTTCTACTTTAAAAGATACTGATCCATTATCTTCTAAGTTTACATAAGTAAATCCACTTATAGTAGCTTCTCTTGTAGCTTCTCCTATTAATATTTCAAGACTTACATCTTCACTTGTTAAGTATTTACCTGTTTCCTTGTTAAAAGAATCTAATTCTATCTTTCCATAGTAAGCACCAGGTGAAGCCTCTTTTGTAGTTTTTAAAGTTACTATAACTCTTGATTTTCTTTTATTTCTGAGCTCAAAAGGATTTTGTCCTTTTATTTCTACCCATTGATTTATTGAGCGATCTATACTCAATCCACCAAAATCTTTATAAGTTGCCCTCACTATAGTATCGTAATTACTCATATTTTCTGTATTAACTACTGTTGTTTTTGATGTTCCTGGGAACATTTTATATGTGTACAAATTTTGATCTAATCTTAAAGATAATTCTTCTCCAGAGGCAAACTTAAATATATTATCGGGTATATTTATATTTGAAGTATAGATTTTTTGTTTATCATCATAGCTAACAAAAAGATTTATTTTATAGTTTCCAGAAGATAATAAATACTTTGGTTGGCCATAAAAATATATAGAATTTCCTTGTAAAATTTTTTGATAATTTTTGTCATTTTTATCCATATATGAAGATTTTAAAGGAAGTTTTTCGATTATTTTACCATTATCATCTCTTAAAATAGCATTTATGGAAGTTTTTAAATCAAAGTCTGAAGTATTTGTAAGTGTTGCCAATATTGTAGGCTTTTTATTTGTGTCTGGTGATATTTCTATTGCAGATAAATCCATCTTTTTATAACCTATACCTCCAACATTTAAAGTAAATCTTATGGCATATCTCATTATAATTCCTATTTGTGTTGGGTCTAAATTTTCTTGTGGAGTTATCATTATTACAAAGTTATAAGTTCCAGCCTTTGCATTTATTGGAATATTAAATTTTACTGGTATTAAAGTTTTTTGCCCAGCAGATATTAGAGCTTCTTTTGGAAAGTCTATCCATGATGAATAAGGCATTAAATCATCAGGCTTTTTTATGAAATTAAATTCTCCATTAGAAGCTTGTATTAATTCGTATAGTTCGAGTTTTATGTTTTTATCTGATAATTCTGGATCTATTTTAATAGTTTCTTCTATTTTTTCTCCATTTTTAACAGATAATTCTTTTGAAAGTGGTTCTACACCTATTGCAAAAGCAACTGAATAAATAATTGCTATGATGAGAATTATAAAACTTTTTTTCATTTAAGACCCCTCCTAAAATGTAAATATCTATATAAGATTATATCATAAATATGTTTTTTAAATTAAAAATCATTTAAAAAAATTAAATATTCATTTGATATGTTAATTTATAGAAATTTTAATTATTTAATATTAAAATTTAAATGTAACATTTACAAAAAAAATAGCAGTTCGTGAAAACTGCTATTTTAAGATATTTTTGATTTCATTCATTATATCATCAGTGAGTTTTTCTTTTATTTCTACTGATTTAATGTTTTCTTTTACTTGATTTACACTACTTGCACCAGTTATTACTGTACTAACATTTGGATTTTTTAATATCCAAGCTATTGCGAGTTGTGCCATCGTAGCATCTATGTTTTTGGCTATTTTGTCAAGTTTTTTTAATCTATCTATGTTTTCATCTGAAAATAAACCATTACTTTTTAAATATTCTTGAACATCTTTAAACTTATTAAGGCGAGAATTTTCTGGTATTCCATCATTATATTTTCCAGTTAATAAGCCACTTGCGAGAGGACTCCATGTAGTTGTACCGAGATGATATTTTTCGAATAAATCTAAAAATTCTTTTTCTACTTTATCTCTCACAAACATATTATATTGAGGTTGTTCCATGGTAGGAGCTATTAAATTTCTTTTTTCAGCAATTTCAAAAGCTTGTTCTATTTGATCTGCACTCCATTCAGAAGTTCCCCAATAAAAAGCAAGACCTTCGTTTATTACATAATTCATAGCATAAACTGTTTCTTCAATTGGAGTATCTGGATCTGGTCTATGACAAAATATCAAATCTACATAGTTCAATTGTAATCTTTTTAATGAATTCCAAGTTCCTTCTAAAATATGTTTTCTTGATAATCCTTTATCATTTGGTCCATTCCCACCCCAAAATATTTTTGTCGATATTATTAAATCTTCTCTTCTATATTCTTTTAAAGCTTGACCCATCAGAGATTCTGATAATCCATTGGCATATGCTTCTGCATTATCAAAAAAATTTACACCATTTTTAAAAGCTTCTTTCATAGTATCTTTAACTAATTGAGTATCTAATTGATTTCCAAATGTGAGCCATGAACCAAATGAAATTTCACTTACTTTCAACCCCGATTTACCAAGTTTGTTATATTTCAAAATAATCCCTCCTTTTGATTAGTTATACTAACTAATTTTATTATAACATTTTGAGTCGGATTTATTTCGATTTTCTTGTTGGAGATGCTTTTCTAAATGAAATTGTATCCATTGGATGAAAAACACCATCTTTAACGCTTCTTATATCTTCTACTGAAATAAATGCTTTTGGAACGTATTTTTTAGCAATTTCTTCAAATTCATGTAATTTCTTTCTATGCATTATACTGTATATTATATGAGCATTTCCTCTTGAACCTGTAGCTTCAACTTTTGTTACTCCAAATCCAGACTCACTTAATTTTTTTATCAATTCAGTTGGATCGACAAGAGTTATAATTCTTGTGGCAACTGTTCCTATTGCGAGTTTTTCATCTATAACAACACCTATATAACTTCCAGCGGCAAATCCACCTGCATAAGCAATTACGTATAATATATTATCTACACTTTGTATTACCTTTCCTGCTACCAGTAACCATATTGTTACTTCAAAAAATCCTATGAGCATTGCAAGTTCTTTCTTTCCCTTTGAAATCATTATTATTCTTGTTGTTCCGAGCGAAACATCTAATATTCTTGCAAAAAAGATTATCAAAGGCATTAAAACCCATTTGAATATTTCAGAACTCAAAAACTCTTCCATTTTTAATTCCTCCCGAAAAATTTAAAAGTTATTTAAGAACAAAGAATTATCTTCTTCATCTATATTTTTTGGTATTAAAACTATATTTGAATAGTATTTTTTAATTCTTGAAAGATATGTGGGAGAAACCTTATAGCTTAAAACCATTTTACTGCTATGTTTATTACTTCTTTTAGATATTGTATTTATTTTAAGTTTTTTACCATTTTTGTTTATTACAGCATAACCATTTTCTATTAAAGATTTTTTGTTGAGTTCTTTGAGATTCAGTTCTTTTAATATATTTTTATTTTCAACAGCCAAATCTAATATATTATAATTATTTTTTAAACATATTTCTAAAGACTTCTCAAAAGCTTTTTGAAAATTTTTGAAGTTTAAGAGATTACTATTTTGTTGAATTTCTTCTATTTCTTTATGAAATAAACTTATGTATTTTTTGGACAATTTTATAGATTTGTTTTTTGGAAAGCCTATAAAAAACCCATTATTAAAAAGTTCTTTTAAGTCGGAATTTTTAAAGTTTTCATCCAATCCAAAATCATCTATACATATAAACTCTTTTTCAAAAGAACATATAAAATGATTTAAGGAATTTATTAATGTATAGTATAATTCATTTTTTAAAGTTTTATATTCTGGTAATTCTTTAATTTCTAAAATATTTTCATCATTATTTTTCAAATTTTTAATTATTTCATTTAAATTTTTGAAAACATTTTTTTTATTTTTTAAGTTCAAATAAACACTTGTATATCCTTTTGAATAAAGTATTGAATTGATAAATATATTCATAATCATTATAGATCTGTCTTTATAAGGGTTATAATATAGAGTGATTATATAACTCAAAAGAATAAAATCTATTATATTTTTTTCATCGGATATAATTTTTAATTTTTTTAAGAATAATTCTTTATCACTTTTTTTGCTTAATATATCACAATTTAGTTTTTGAGGGATATTTTCTAATGTCTTGTCTATATAGTTTAATTTATTTAAGTCTATAAATGTTTTATTATTGTTGAATTCAGCATAAAAGTTAGATTCTTTATACAAAGAAACAGCAAGATTATAATAAGCTTTTATAGAATCATTTTTACAATAATTTTTATTTATGAGCATTTTTTCAGATATCTTTGTCATTTTTATATCATAAAATAATAAAATATTTTTAATTTCTTGAACTAATATATAATTTTGTATTCCATTATCAAATTTTATTTGCAAATTTTTTAGAATATCTTTCCTTTTTTTTATTAAAATCATTGTTTCAGCCCCCTGAAAATTAAATTAATATAACATATCAATTTTAACATGATAAAGCTTAAAATAAGATTATAGCCATTCAACGATTTTTTTTATATAATTATCCCAAAATTCCCAAGAATGTCCGCCTGAACTTTCTTCATATTTTAGATTCATATTTTTTTCCAAACAAAAATCTCTAAATTTTATATTATCTGAATATAAGAAATCTTCTGTTCCGCAACATTGGTATAAATCGGGCATTTTTATATTTTTATTTATATTATTATCTATTATTGTAAATAGATCATTTTCGTTTTTATTAAATTCATTTTTTGAACCAAAAATACTTAAAAGTTCTTTATTCTCATCAAAATAATCATATTTTCCTAAAACATTTAAAGCTCCAGATAAAGAAGCAGCTTTAGAAAATAAATGAGGTTTTCTCAATGCGAGTTTAAATGCTCCATAACCACCCATTGAAAGGCCAGCAACGTAATTATAATTAGGCTCTTCTGAAATGGGAAACATTTTTCTTGTAAATTTTATTAATTCATCTGAAACATAGTCCCAATAACGCATTCCATATTTTGTATTCGTATAAAAGCTTCTATGAACATCTGGAATTATCACTGCAATACCTTTTTCTGATGCATATCTTTCTATAGATGTTTTTCTCATCCACATGGTATTATTATCTGATAATCCATGTAAAAGATATAAAACTGGATAATTAATTTTTTTGTAATTATTATCTTCTGGAATTACTGCATATATTTGAGTTTGAATACCTATGCATTCACTTGCAAAATTACACTGTATAAAAGCCATATAATTCACTCCTTAGAATGGTTCACTTATAAAAGTATTATATAAATTGAAATCTTGATCATTATAATCTATTGTTTCTATACGCTTTACACTTATCATATCTTTTATGTTTGTAAAGCCACTTAGTATTGATGAAAGTGTTCCAATATCTGTTTTTATATGTGCTTTTGAAGTTTTTTCTATATATAATCTATTATCATTTACTGTTAAAGACCATATTCCATTATTCCAAGAACAATTATGATCTATTATTTCAATATTTATAGAAGTATCTTGAGAAATGAATTTGATATCATTTAATTTTTCAATATCGATTATTCTTATCATACAATTACCACCAGATGTTTTCTGTTTTGGATAGTCTCCCAAATAAGGCCATATTAAGAAGTCAGAAGGTACTAGAATACTGAGATCTGAAATCTGATAACTTAAAGATTTAATATATGAAAAAATACTTTTCTTAATATTTTCATCAGAAAATATTAAATCTTTTATTACTAACTTATTTTTTCCATTTATATTTTTATAAAAATATCTTATTAAACCTTTCATCAGATTATTTTGTTTGAACTTTACAATACCACTTTTTATTTCAGTTGAAAAAAAGTTTCTAAGTGAGTTTTTCCAATTTATATCATCTCTTTGTACGAGATTATAATTTTTTGAAGCAAATTCATTATAATAAATTTTTGTTTCTTCATCAGGAAAGTCCATTTCTTCTATAATTATATCTTCATTATTTTTTTCAAAATAAAGTGTTGAAGAAGATATATCATATGATGTTGAATCAGTGAATATTTCATATCCATATTTTCTGTAAAAATTAAAATTAAAGGGATACAGTGCAGATAGTATAAAATTATTTTCTTTCATATATTTTAATGCATTATCAAAAACGAAAGAAATTCCACCTTTTCCCCTACAATCATTCCTTGAACATACATCTCCAATACCTCCGGTTTTCATGGGAGCGCCTCTAAAAGTCATATTTAAATCATGTATATTAAATCCACAAATCAATTTACTTTCATCAAATGCAGTACAATATTTTTTTCCTTCTTCAAAAAGAGATTCATGTCTTTCTAAATATTTTTCTTTTTCACTTATAGGTATTGAAAAAGAAAAAGCAGCTATATCTACAAATTTTTTCAAATCTTTTTTATTGTCTAAAATTTTAAAGTTTAAAATATTAATCACCTCCATAATAATTATATTAAGAAAAACGAAAAAAAACAAATCTCATTAAAGATAAATCTGAATATTTAAAACTGATTACCATTAAATAAGTTTTGAAAAAACATTCCTTAATAATATAATAAAATTGAAATAATATTTCAAAAAAATAATTAAAAACTGAAATAAAATTACAATATAGAAATGAGTGCTGAAATGGAGGATTATAAATTGCATAGTTCAAAAAAATTAAAACGTGGATTAATTGTATCATGTCAAGCCGAAAAGAATGAACCTTTATATGGTTCAGAGAATATGGCATTACTTGCATATGCGGCAGAAATATCCGGGGCGATTGGTATAAGAGCACTTACAGCAAAAGATGTTTATGAAATAAGAAAAAAAGTAAGTTTACCTATTATAGGAATAACAAAAGATAGAAAATCTAATGGAGCTTTTATAACTATAAGAAAAAAAGATATAGATGAACTTGTAAATGCTGGAGCTGATTTTGTAGCAATAGATTGTACAGACAGAGAAAGACCAGAACCTTTGAAAGAATTATTTGAACATATAAGAAATACATATGAAGGATTGGGAATAGTTGCTGATATTTCAAATTTAAAAGAAGCTAAAGAAGTTGTCAAATTAAATCCCGATTATATATCTACAACACTTTCAGGATATACATCTTATACTAAAAACCGTGATAAACCAGATCTTAATTTGATATCAGAGATAGTAAAAATAACAAATATTCCAGTTATCGCTGAAGGAAATTATGTATATCCAAAACAAGCAAGGCAAGCAATATTAAATGGTGCTTATTCAGTTGTCGTTGGTGGGGCAATCACAAGACCACAACAAATAACTGATAGATTTAATAGAGCTATAAGAAATGTTTTAAATGATTTTAACTCTATAGGAATAGATCTCGGTGGTACACATATAAGAATAATAAAATTAAATTCAAAAAAAGAAATACTAGATAAAGAGATTGTAAAAACCCCAGAAACAAAAGAATTAATTTTAAAGAAATTATTTGAACTTACAGATAAATATATAGATAAAAATACTAAATTCTTGGGAATAGCCACAGCTGGACGGGTAAATGTAAAAAATGGTGAAATAATATTTGCAAGTAAAAATCTTCCTGACTGGATTGGGATGAAATTAAAAGAGGTATTTGAGAAAAAATACAGTTTAGATGTAAATGTAAGTAATGATGCTAATTTTGCAGCTTATTCTCAATACCTTCAAACAAAAAAAGATTTATTGTATATAACAGTTGGAACTGGTATTGGAAGTGGAATAATAATAGATGGGAAGATTTGTAATGGCGTGAATGGTAATTCAGGAGAAATAGGGCATATTATTTATCCTATGAATAATAGACCATGTACATGTGGAAAAAATGGTTGTATAGAAACTTTATTATCTGGAAAAAATCTATGGAAAAATTTGGAAGAAAATACAGAGCAAAAAGATAAAATTTTTGATGATTATTCAGAAAAAATGGCTTGGCTTATAGATGTTGTTAAAAACACTATAGATTTTGAAGAAGTTTATATAGGGGGAGTTCTTCCGAGATATGGTGAGTTTTTAATAAATCTAATAAATGAAAAATATAGAAATTTGAGTGAAATAAATAAAGAAAATATTTTTTATTCTAATGTTGGAGAACTTGCAGGTGCTTATGGAGCGGCAGTTTATTCATTTGAAAAATGGGAGGAAGAATTATGACTTCAAAAATAGTATCAATAATTGAATCAAGAAAAGAAACCCTTACATCTTCAGAAAAGAAAGTTGCAGAATATGTTTTGAAAAATGGAATTGAAGTTATAAATATGACTGTCAGTGAATTTTCAAATGTCAGTAAAGTTAGTGAAGCCACAATAATAAGGTTTGTTAAAAAAATAGGATTTGATTCATTTCAAGATTTTAAACTCTCAATAGCCTCTGATAATGAAAGTTTAAAAAATTATGAAGATATAGATACTACAGTTAATAAAGATGAATTACCTGAGGATATAGTTAAAAAAGTAGAACTTGGAATAATTAGAGCTATAGAAAGTACAACATCAATAACAGATATATCCAAGTATATAAATGCAGTAAATTTTATAAGATCTGCAAAAAGAATAGAAATATATGGAGTTGGATCTTCAAATGCTGTTGCGAAGGTTTTAAATTATAAATTAACAAGAATGGGGTTTGCTGCTTTTTCTATTGAAGATCCTCATATGCAAGCGATATCTGCTGCAACTATGAAAACAGGAGATCTTGCAATAGGAATATCTCAATCGGGTTCTACTATAGATATAGTTGATTCTTTAACTATTGCCAAAAAACATGGTGCTACGACCGTTTGTATTACTGATCATGTTAATTCACCAATTACTAAATTTTCAGATACAGTTATACAAACATTTTCAAAAGAAAATCCCGTAAAAACAAGTGCTGGTCGTTCTATAGTTGCTCAAATATATGCAGTTGAAATATTAACAGCAATTTTAAGTTCAGTTGAATTTGAAAAAGCTCAAAAAGCAGGTCAAGAAACTGCAAAAGCTGTAGTTAACAAATTATATTGATGGGGTGAATACATGAATAATAAATACGATATTGTTGTTTTAGGTGGAGGTATTTCAGGTTTTCATGCTGCTATTGCATCATCAAGAATGGGATTAAATACTTTATTAATAGAAAAAACATCTTCTTTGGGTGGGATGGCAACAAATGGATTAGTTAATCCATATATGAAATATTGGATCGATGAAGAATATTTGGTTGGAAATATTTTTGAACAGTTAAATAAAAAAATTGATGATTTAGGCGGTTCTTTTGAAAATACATTTGACTCAGAGTTGATGAAAGTTGCTATGAATAAGATGGTTTTAAATGAGAAAAATTTAACAGTTTTATTCAACACAATTTTAGAAGATGTTTTTATATCAAATAATAAAATAGAAAATATTTTATTGAGACATAATAATGGAGAAAAAATTAATATAAATGCTAAATTTTTTATCGATTGTTCTGGAGATTCTGTTTTGGGATTAAAAAGTAAATGTGATTTATTAATAGGAAATGATTCAAAAGAAAATCAAGCTGTTACTACAATGTTTGTAATAGGTGGAGTAGATTTTGAAAAAATACGCAATGATGTTAAACAAAATAAAGAAAATTTTTTAGCTTGGGTTGGTTATGAAATGAAAGTTATTTCTGTAGCAGGATATTTTAAAGAAATAAATCAAGCTAGAAAAGATGGAATGGATTTACCAAATGATTTATTTTTTTATGTCCAATTACCTCATGGTAATAGAGTTAGTGTAAATTCAATGGATTTATCTCACAATTCAATAAATCCTTCTGATCTATCAAAATCAACTTTAAATGGAACTATTTATGCATATAATATATATTCTTTCGCTAAAAAATATGTAAAAGGTTTTGAAAATTCATATTTAGAAAAAATAGCACCAGAAATTGGAATAAGAGAGAGTAGAAGAATAATTGGAAAATATATATTCAAAAAAGAAGATGTTCTTGAATATAAAAAATTTAAAGATGGTATTGTAAAAGGATGTTATGGCGTTGATATACATAAAAAAGATAAAAAAATAGATGAAAAAGAAAAAAAGTTTGTACCTATATATAATGATTTTTATGAAATCCCATTGAGATCTCTATTATCTAAAGATATAGAAAATCTTGGTATGGCAGGAAAAACATTTTCTTCTGATTTTGAAAGTCATTCAGCGGCAAGAATTCAACCAACATGTGCAGATATGGGACAAAAAGTTGCGGTAGCTATAGGAATACATTTAAAAGAAAACAAAAAATTTGAATATATAAGTAAAGATGAAATAATAAATAATTTAAATAGTATATCTAATTTATAAGGGGGTAAAATAATGAAAAAATTAGGGTTAGTATTATGCTTGGTTTTAGTTTGTTTATTTGCTTTTGGGAGAAAAACAAAAGTTGAATTTTGGACTATATCTTTGAGTCCTACATTTGATAATTATATAAACTCTATAATTGAAAGTTATGAAGAGAAAAATCCAAATATAGAAATTGAATGGAGCGATGTTCCTTATAGTGCATTCATGCAAAAAATAACAGCTTCTATAGCAGCTGGAAATGCTCCTGATGTTATTAATCTAAATTCCGAATGGATGTTAGATTTAGTTGGAATGGAAGCTTTAAGCCCAAT
Source organism: Oceanotoga sp. (assembly GCF_030445905.1). Taxonomy (NCBI): domain Bacteria; kingdom Thermotogati; phylum Thermotogota; class Thermotogae; order Petrotogales; family Petrotogaceae; genus Oceanotoga; species Oceanotoga sp. The sequence continues at coordinate 30,504 of NZ_JASUSU010000027.1, forward strand.
TGATGATTATATATCAAAAGTTGAAAAATATAGATATTTAGAAAACCTTTGGGAAGTAGGAATGGTTGATGGAAAAACATACTCTGTACCTTGGTATACTACACCAAATGTTTTGATATATAATAAAGAAATTTTTGAAAAATCTGGATTAGATCCAGATACTCCTCCAACAACTTGGGAAGAAGTAGAAGAATATTGTGAAAAGATAAAACAAAATACAGATGCATATCCATTATCTACAGTTACAGATGGACATCAATTACTTCTTACAAATGGAATACCTTTAGTTACAAAAGATGGTAAAAAATCAGCTTTTAATAATTCAGAAGCTTTAGAACTATTAGAATACTATAATAGATTATATAAAAAAGGATATTTACCTAAAGATTTAGGAGATTATTCTTCAGCTGTTCAAAGATTTTCAGGAAATAATTTGGGGATGTTTGTTGTTGGAATTTCACAATTGAAAAGTATAAAACAAAATAATCCAAGTATGGTTGAAAAAATAGGAGTTTCACAATTACCATTAGGAAAAGCAAAAATTATACCAGTTACACCTATGAATTTTACAGTTCCTTATAATTCAAAAAGAAAAGAAGAAGCAGTTGACTTTATTCTTTGGGTTACATCAGGATATTGGCAAGTTCAGTTTGCAAAATATGCAACAGTTCTTCCATCAACTAAAATAAGTCTTGATTCTGATCCATATTTTAAATCTATGGAAGATAAAGATATTTTAATAAAGGGAGAAATTGTTGGAGCAAAAAGTCTTAAATATGGTACAGATTTAAATACTTTACACAATATTCCAGCAGATAAATATAATAGTTTTAGAAGAACCTTAAATGAAAATTATTTTATAAAAGCTATAAAAAATGAAATAGAACCTGAAGAGGCTTTAAAATTAGCAGAGATAGATTGTAATAAAATATTAGCTAATTAATAAAAGGATACCTTAAGGTATCCTTTTTTAAAAAGATTTTTGGAGGTTTTTAATATGAAAATATCAAGAAAAAAACAAACTTATATAATTGCCTTTTCTTTTTTAGTACTTCCTTTATTACTGTTAGCAGTTTTTACTTATTATCCAATGATAAGGGGTGTTGTTCTATCTTTTTCTGATTATAATATGTTCACACATAAAACTAAATGGGTAGGTTTTGAAAATTATAAATTTATTTTCAATTATAAATATTTTTATATTTCTCTTTTGAATACATTAAAGTATATGATAATAGTTCCATTTATACAATTTTTTGCGATATTATTGGCTCTTTTAGTGAATCAAAAGCTTCCTGGAATGAAATTATTTAGAACATTATTCTATGTACCAGTAATTACAGGAGCAGTTATTGTGTCTCTTTCTTGGAGATGGATTTTTGATGTGGATGGAATTTTAAATAATATTTTGATCAATTTCAATATTATAGATTCTCCAATAGCTTGGCTTACAAATGAAAAAACAGCTATTTATTGTGCTATGTTTGTAACTTTATGGAGAGGTATAGGGTATTATATGGTTATATATATGGCTGGTTTACAAAATATTCCTTCTGTATTGTATGAAGCAGCCGCTATTGATGGGGCAACCAAGAGACAACAATTTTGGAAAATTACAATGCCTTTGCTAAAACCAACTATGCTCCTTGCTTTTTTGATGTCTACTATATCAGCAGTTAAAATCTTTGAAGAGGTATTTCTTTTAACTGGAGGAAAAGCCAATACATCTACACTATTATTTGAAGTATATAATTTAGCTTTTACCGAGTACAAATTTGGTAGATCTTCAGCATTATCTATAATATTGTCTGGAATATTGATTATTTTTGCCATAATTAACTTTAAATTTTTTGGCACAGGAGTTGAAAAAGATGCAAAAAAATAAAAAAATTAAAAAAATGATTTTTACATATATTTTGTTGATTTTATTATCTCTTTTTTTCATATTTCCTTTTTTGTGGGTATTATCTACTTCATTTAAAGGAGCAGAAGATATTTTTGGAAATGGTTTAAATTTGATACCTAAATCTTTTACGATTAAAAATTATGTTGAGGTTTTTACAGCTATTCCCATGGCAAAATATTTTTTAAATACTTTAATAATAACTTTTATAGGTGTAGCTTTTCAAGTCATCTTAGCATCTTTGGCAGCATACCCATTGGCAAGACTTGATTTTAAAGGAAGAAATTTAATTTTTTATTTGATTCTTTTACCAATGTTAATACCTGTTGAAGGATCTTTAGTTATAAATTTTATAACTATTTTAAATCTTCAACTTTATAATACATATCTTTCAGTTGTTTTACCAGGAGCTGTTAGTATATTTGGAATATTTTTGATGAGACAGCATTATTTATCAGTTCCTAAAGAACTTGAGGATGCAGCGAGAATAGATGGATGTAATGAATTTCAAGTTTGGTGGAAAATAACTTTTCCACTCGTTAGACCTGCAACTTCTGCTTTAGCTATTTTTTCATTTGCTGCATTTTGGAATAGTTTTTTATGGCCTTTGATAGTATTAAAAGACTCTAATAAATTTCCTTTACAAGTTGGATTATCACAATTAAATACGCAATTCAATCAAAATTTTAGAACTATATCAGCAGCTATTGTAATAGCAACTATACCTATTTTAGTTTTCTTTTTCTTCACTCAAAGATATTTTATTGAAGGATATAAAGGTGCTGTAAAACAATAAATGGAGGATAATTCAATGAAAATAATTTATTTGCCAGTAGATGAAAGATTTTGTACAAGAGATTATTTTTTATTACTTGCAGAATCTGTAAATATAAATGTTTTAACCCCAAATAAAAAAGATCTTGGAAATAAAAAAATTCCTGCAGATACTGATTTTATAAAAAGATGGCTATTAGATAATTCTGAATATGGGGATATATTAATTTTAAGTATAGATACATTATTACATGGTGGATTGATACCTTCGAGAATAAATAAATTAAAATATGAAACTTTATTAGAAAAACTTGAAATATTAGAAACTTTAAAAAATAAAGGTTGTAAAATTTATATTTCTACCTCAGTTACAAGAATTCCAAAATATAATTCTGATGATGAAGAACCAGTTTATTGGGAATTTTGGGGTGAAAAAATAAGAGATTTGACATTAAAAATTTCAGAAAATAAACCTAATATATTAAATGAATATGATACTGTGTATAAAAACATGAATTTTAAAAATGATATACCCGAATGGTATTTAGAAGATTTTTTTATACGTAGAAATAGAAATTTCAAAATAATATCTAAATTATTAGATTTAGTTAAATTAAATATTATAGACTTTTTAAACATAACCTTAGATGACAATGAAGAAAATAGCTTATCTGTTCTCGAAAGTAAATACCATGAAGAAAAAGTGTTAAAAGAAAATTTGCAAGAAAAAGTTAGTATACATCCAGGTGCAGATGAAGCTTCTTTAAGTCTTTTAAGTAAAGCATTAACAGATCATTTTAATGTTAAACCTATGTTTGATATTAAATATTCAGAACCTGAATATAAACATTTGATACCACCATATGAAGGAACTCCTCTCTTTGAAAGTTTAGCAGAGCATATAAAATCTTCAGGGGGAATTTTTGTTGAAAATCAAGGAGATATAACTTTACTTGTAAATAATTCAGATAAAAAACAACATATAGATATAAATAATAAAAATGATTATAAATTTGATGATAATAATCAAAACAAATTATTAAATTATATACAACAAAAAAACATCAAAGGTATTTGTGATATAAGGTTTGGAAATGGTTCTGATGATGAAATAATATTAAAATTATTAAAAAAAGTAAAAAATTGGGATAAAATAAATTATTCTGGATGGAATACTCCAGGAAATACTATAGGAACAGTATGTGCTTATTCTATTATTCAATTTTTAGCGAGTAAAAAATATTTGAAATTAGATACTTCAAAAATGAAGAGATTACAGGCGATATTTTTTATAGAGCATTGGGGATATCAATCTAATGTTAGACAAGAGCTAAGAGAAGAATCCAAAAAATATGGATGTAATATTTGGACACTGCTTCCTGCCGAGAAATGGGCTATAGATTATTCAAAAGAAAAATTAAATGATTATAAAGAAATTGTAGAAAATAATATGAACCAGATATGGGAAATGGAAGTATGGTTTCCTTGGAATAGATCTTTTGAAATAGGAATTAAATTAAAAGAAAAGGGCGATATTAATGGTTAAATATGGTTTTAGTTATTTTGGTAATAGAATTCCGAAATATGTAAAAAAAGATCTTTTAGATTTTAAAAAAATAGGATTTGAAATAGTTTTACATACATTTTCTGAAAATGATTTTCTCTTTTACAAAGATACTATGAAAAGAATAGTATCTGATTCAAAAGAATTAGGTTATGAAGTATGGTTAGATCCTTGGGGATATGGAGGCATTTTTGGTGGTGAAGCTTTTTCAGGATTTTTACAAAATAATATCGAAGAATCTCAAATCAGCAATAAAGAAGAACGTTTAGGATCAGTTTGTTTGAATTCTGAAAAGTTTAGAAATTATATGAAAGAATGGATAAAGAGTTGTAAGGCTATAGGAGCTGATAAAATATTTTGGGATGAACCACATTTTTATATATTTGAACCTTATAATAGATATCCAGAAGAATTTTCTTGTAGATGTGATACATGCAGAAAAAATTTTATAAAATATTTAACTATGAAATGCCAACTAAATTTAATGAAGATATAAAAACATATAGAAATATTGTTATTAATGAATTCTTGAAAGAAATGACAAACTTTGCGAAAGGTTTGGGAATAGATAATATAATTTGTTTTGTTCCGGAAGAAGCTTATGAAACTGGAATAAATAATTATGAACAAATATCTTCTTTGAAAACTATTAGTAATATCGGTTCAGATCCATATTGGTATGGTTGGAATAAAAATGTTCAAGAGTTTGTTGGAAAATCATGTGATGAAATAAAATCTTTATCGATTAAATATAATAAAGATTCTCATATGTGGATACAATCATTTAAAGTTCCAGAAGGAAGAGAAAATGAAATCGAAGATGCTGTAATAAAGATAAAAGAATCAGGAATAGAAAATATATTATTTTGGGGTATAAGAGGGTGTGAACATATTTCATCAATATCATCTGACAATCCTGAAAAAGTTTGGAATATAATAACTCAAATAATAAAAAAAGATAAAAATTAATATAGTGATTTATACGGAGTGATAAAAATGCCAGATATGTTAGTAAAGCTATACAATCTTGAAGAAAAAAAAGAATATAAAGATGAATTATTAAAAAAAGGAATAATGATAAGAAAAGCAATATCTCCAGAAAAACATATAATAACAAAATGGATAGAAAAACATTTTAATGAACATTGGAAAAGTGAAGCAGAAAGCGCATTTTCAAATAATCCTGTAAGTATATTAATAGCAATAGACATAGAAAAAGGGAAAATGATAGGATTT
>NZ_JASUSU010000028.1:0-35886 GCF_030445905.1 Oceanotoga sp.
TTTATTCCTTTTTTTACTTGTTTTTATTTTTGTTGCTTTTCGTTTACTTGTTTTTTATTTCATATCCCTTTTTTATTGCTCTATTTTTCAAGTCACTATACTTTATTATACTATAAAAATATTTAAAATATAAAATTTGACACTTCCAAATTTTATAGTATAATATTAACAGTTGCTGATGTATAAAATGCCGATGTAGCTCAGCTGGCAGAGCGGCTCATTCGTAATGAGTAGGTCGGGGGTTCAAATCCCTTCATCGGCTCCAAAGACGCCCGCAAGGGCGTTTTTCTCTGTGGGGTGTTAATATGTACTTAAATTCATTCGAAAAAAAAATCTTTAATTTCATAAAAACGTATAAAATTTTTAAAAAATGTGATAAAATATTAATAGCAGTTTCGGGTGGTAAAGATTCAATGACACTGCTAAATGTATTGTATAAAATATCAAAAATAAACGATTATAAATTAGGCGTTGCACATTTTAATCACAAAATAAGAAAAGAATCTGAACATGAAGAAAAATTTGTTGAAGAATATGTAAATAAAATTGGATTAGAATATCATTATGGAAATTTTGATATTATAAGATACTCAGAAGATAGTAAAATATCTATTGAACAAGCGGCGAGAGAAAAAAGATACGAATTTTTATTTAATATACAAAAAGAATTCAAATATGACAAAATTGCTACGGCACATCATCTGAATGATGTTACAGAAACGTTAATATATAGATTATTGAGGGGTACTGGTATATATGGTTTATCAGGTTTAATGCCCGTTAATGAAAAATTAACCAGACCTATGTTAACTGTAACTTTGAAAGATGTAGAGGATTATGTTACAATTAATAAGGTTGAACATGTTGTTGACTCAAGTAATTTTTCTCTTGAATATACTAGAAATAAAATAAGACACAAAATAATTCCAGAATTTGATGGAATATTCGATAATTATGAAAATAATATTTTAACTCTTCAAAAAATTTTATGGGAATATAGAAATACTGTAGAAAAAGAATTTAAAAAAAGAGTTAAATATGAAAAAAACGAATATATTTATGAAATAAAAGGTGATATATTTGATTCTGAAATACTTAGATTAATATTTATGAAAAATAAAAATTATCCACCTAATTATGAAGAAACTAAAAAAATTATAAACATGGGAAGTAAAAAACAAAGAAAAATATATAATTTTTTAATATTTAAAAATAAAAGACATCTCCATATTTCCCAACTAAAATAGGAGGGATATTATGCATGAAGTACTTGAAAATATTAAAGATGAATTTATGAAAGAGCATAATTTTGAATTTCAACTAAATAGTGAATTGTACTATTGGACTGAAACTAATTTGAACTTGAAATATCAAGTTTTGAGCACTTCATCTTTGATAGAATATGTGCATAAATGTGGATTTGAAATTATAAAACCTTATTTAACTGAAAAAATGGTATGTGTTGTGTCAAAAACCAATTTTGAACATATATCTATTACACCACAAGGTTTTAAAGTGTATGTTAAATTAAAAGTTTCAAAAATAATTGGAAATACCATACTTTTTGAAGGTGAAGCATTCGATGAAATAAATAAAATAGCACAATTCTCTTTTGAAAGAAAAGTTATAAGCAAAAAAACGCTTGAAAGAAAATCACTGGAAAAGCTAAATAAATTAAACTAAAGTAAACCCAGAAAGGGGGAATTATACATGGCAAAAAAAACTATTATGATAGTTGAAGATGACCCAGCTATTTCCGAAATGTTATCAATAAATCTTTCTAAGGAAGGTTATGATGTATTATCAGCAGGTTCAGCAGATGAAGCATTGAAGATTGTTGAAGAAAAAGATGTAGATTTCTTTATAGTGGATATAATGCTTCCAGGATCAATGGATGGATTTGATTTAATAAGAATTCTCAAAAGTTCAGAGGCACATAAAGCTACACCAGTACTAATTCTTTCAGCAAAAGATGATGCAGCAGATAAAGTTGCAGGTTTAGAACTTGGTAGTGATGATTATGTAACAAAACCATTCAATGTAAGAGAATTGTTGGCTAGAATAAAATCAATATTTAGAAGACAGACAACAGCTTCACAAATGAAAGAAGAAGGACCTAAAAAAATAACTGCTAAAGATTTGATAATCGATACAGAAAGATTAGAAGTATGGGTTAGAGGTGAATTAGTAAGTTTGACTCCATTAGAATTCGATCTTTTAGTGTTCTTAGCTAAAAACGAAGGAAAAGTATTCAATAGAGATGTATTATTGGATAAACTTTGGGGATATGACTATTATGGAGACACAAGAACTGTTGATGTTCACATAAGAAGACTTAGAACAAAAATAGAAGAAGATCCTTCAAATCCAAAATACATAATTACTGTACGCGGAAAAGGATACAAATTTAGAGATCCTGGAAAGGATAAAAATGATTAATTAAATACAAAAGCGACAGAGGATTTCTTCTGTCGCTTTTTTTAAATAATAGAAGAGGTGGAAAATAAAATGATATATTTTTATACTCTAACAATAACTATTTTCATAATAATAACCTCATTATACATATATTCTTTTATAAAAAATAAAAAAAATGAAAAAAAATATAAAAGATTAAAAAATGAAATTTCAAGGATTTTCAATATAAATTTAAATAATCCATCGGATGATTTTGTAATTCATCAGATAGAAACCAATTTAAAAAGTATTAAAAATAAATTTGAATCAGAAAAAAATAGAAGAAGAAATATGTATTCGATATTGGATACTTTAAATGAAGGAGTTATGTTAACCTCTCTATATCAAGGAGATATAATAAAAGTAGACTTTGCAAATAAATCATCAAAAGAAATTTTTACACTTGAAGACTATATAGGAAGATCTCTTGCTGAAATAGTTGATAGTCACAATCTCATAGATTTAATACTTAAAAGTTTTAAAAGAAAAATTAATGTTGAAGAAGAGATATTATTTTATTCTCCTGAAAAAAGATATTATAATTGTAAAATAAAGACTACAGAAATAGATGAAAAATATAGAATAGTTATTTTAACTGATGTAACTAAAGAAAAGAGTTTAGAATCATTGAGAAAAGAGTTTTTAACTATAATGTCTCATGAATTAAGAACGCCACTGGCAGTTATGAATGGTTATCTTGAAACAATACTTATGAATGATAATCTTGAAAAAGATGTAGAAAAAATGATAAAAATAATCGAAGATGAAACTGCAAGATTAACGAGACTTGTGAATGATTTATTAGACATGGGAAGACTTCAAAAAAATATTTCTGATGAAAAAGAATTTAAAATAATAAATCTTTCAGAAGTCACAGGAAAAGCTTATAAATTCTTTAAAATGCTTGCAGATGAAATGGAAATAAATCTAGAAGCTGAAATAGAACCCGATTTGTTTATTATGGGGAATGATGATAGAATATTACAGGTAATATATAATTTGATTGATAATGCTTTTAAATTTACTTCGACAAGAGAAGAAGATAAGAGCATTTGGATTAAGCTTTATAAAGATGCATATGAAAATAAAAATGAAATTGTATTAGAAGTTGAAGATAATGGGATAGGAATACCTTCTAAAGAAATTCAAAAAATATTTGATATGTTTTATAGAGTTGATAAATCAAGAACTAGACAGATAAGCGGTTTTGGACTTGGTTTATATATAGTAAAACTTATATTAGATAATCATGATGCCAGAATTTTTCTTGAAAGTGAAGAGAATAATGGAACTCTTTTTAGAATAAATTTTAAAGGAGGGCAATTTAATGAGACCTTATGATATTATAGTTAAAAAAAGAGATGGTGGAATAAATACAAAAGAAGAAATTAAATATATGATAGAAAAATATGTTGAAGGTAAAATACCAGATTATCAAATTGCAAGTTGGTTAATGGCTATATATTTTAAACATATGACATCTGAAGAAAGATATAACTTAACTATGACAATGCTTGAAAGTGGAGATAAAGTTGATTTATCTGCAATAGAAGGTAAGAAAATTGATAAACATTCTACTGGAGGTGTGGGAGATAAAACCACTATATCTTTAGCACCTATGGTTGCTTCTATAGGATTAAAAGTGTCAAAGTTATCAGGAAGAGGGTTAGGCCATACTGGTGGAACAGTTGATAAACTTGAAGCTATTCCTGGTTTTAAAACTGCATTGAGTGAAGAAGAATTTTTTAAAATAGCAAATGAAAAGGGAGTAGTAGTTGCTGGACAAACTGCAAATATAGCTCCAGCTGACAAAAAAATATATGCTTTAAGAGATACAACTGCTACAGTAAATGAAATTTCTCTGATATCAGCGAGTATAATGAGTAAAAAATTAGGCATTATGTCAGATGGAATAGTTTTAGATGTGAAAACAGGTTCTGGAGCTTTTATGAAAAGTATAGAAGAATCTGTTGAACTTGCAAAAGCTATGGTTGATATAGCTAAGAAGAATGGTAAAAAAGTTACTGCTTTGGTTACTAATATGGATCAACCCCTTGGATATACAGTTGGAAATTCTTTAGAAGTTTTAGAAGCAATACAAACTGTTAAAGGTGAAATAAAAAATGATTTTACAGAATTATGTTTAGAATTATCAGCTCATATGGTAGATCTTTCTGGAATTATGTCATATGAAAAGGCAAAAGAAGAAATACAGAAAAATATATATAATGGTAAGGTTAAAGAAATAATGAAAGAATGGATAAAATCACAAGGAGGAAATCCTAAAGTAGTTGAAAATCCAGAAAAGATATTAAATATTTCAAATTTAACCTATGATTTTATAAGTGATAAAAATGGATATATAACCCATATAGATGCTGAAAGTGTTGGTATATCTTCTATGCTATTAGGTGCAGGAAGAGCAAGCAAGGAAGATATAATAGACACATCAGTTGGAATAAAAATATTTAAAAAATTGGGTGATGAAGTAAAAGTAGGAGAAAAAATAGCCACTCTTTATTATTCAGAAGAAAAAGGATATGAAGAAGCATTCAAAAAATTAAAAGAATCATATATTATAAAAGATGAAAAACCTCATGAAAATAAAACCAAGTTAATATATGAAATAGTTAAATAATCAGGGGGTATAGATTTTGAACTTTATTAAAAAAATTATAGTGTTTTTTTTAATAATAATCTCAATAAATGTATATTCCGAGAAGGCGGTTTTACTTAGCAGTGTAAAACCGCCAACCTATATAAATGCAATTAAAAATCTCGGAGAATACTTTATAGATATAAAAGGTTTAAATGATATGGATATTATAGTTCATGAATATTCAAAAGGCTTTTATATTATACACAATAGAAAAACACTTGAGATAAACAAAGAAGATTATTATTCAAGACTTGATTTACTCGAAAAATTTGACAATAGCGTATTAAAGATAGAAAACAAATACTATTTAAGATATGATGTCCTTGCCAAAATACTATCAAAAAAAACTTATCAAGATTTAGATAGAATATATTTTTATGATTATCTTCCAAAAATACTCAGTTTTAAATCAAATATAAATGAATGGGAAATAATTTTTGATACTTTTATAGATCAAAAAAGTGTAGAGATAACAAAATTAAATGAAGAATATTTAATAACTCTAAAACCTATATCCAATTATTCATATATACCGCATAATATAAATTATACTTATAATGCGGGTACTTTGTATATAAGATTTAAAACTGACTTAAATTTAAATTATGAAATTAGAGAAAAAACATTAAAAATAAATTTAAAGAAAAATGAACCAATAGACCTTATAAAGTATAAAAAAGAAGCTGTTGAAATAAATGATGAAAAAATAACGGTTTACAGTGCAAAATTTGATCCTAAAAAATTAAACATTAAAAATGATTTAAATAATCTTGGAAAATATGTTTCAGCTCAAGAATATTTTAGCGATTCTGAAGCTTTACTATCAATAAATACTGCATATTTTAACCCAACAAATCTTGAACCTGTTGGGGCAATAATTGAAGACGGGGAAGTTCTTCATCTATCTGCTTATTCAAGACCTGTATTTTATATAACAGAATCAGGTAATATGAATATAGATTATATTAATATGGAATATAGAATAAGTATAAATGATGCTTTATTTTGGATAAAATCTGTTAATTCAAATTGGAAAGCAGAAGTAAAAGTTTATACATCTGATTATCATGGGGAAATCATTGAAAATGAAGAAGAATATTTATTTTTTGTTATAGAAAATAATAAAGTTAAACTGATGGGAAAAAAGAATCCAAAAGAAAAAGAAAAACTATTATTAATAAATAAAAAATATGAAAAATATTTAAAAGATATAAAAATAGGGTCTGAGATTTCTATGGAACTTCATACTAATATAGATGAAAATATTAAAACATTGATAGAAGGAGGACCTATTTTAATAAATGAAGATTATTCTAAAGAAAAGCTAATAGAAGAAAGAAGAAGCTATTCTAGCGGAATTATTTCTGGAAAAAGTCCGAGAACTGTACTTGCAATTGACAAAGAAAATATGGTAACATTATTAGTGATAGAAGGTTACGAAGATAAAAATAAAGGGTTAAATTATGATGGGTTGAAAATTTTATTAAATAAAATTGGGGAATATAAAAAAGCTATCATGTTTGACGGGGGTGGCTCCTCTCTGATGTACTATAAAAATTCTATAGTAAACTATGGAAGTGAAAGATTGAGAGATTATATACCAGTCTTTCTAAGTGTTTATACTAAAGAATAAAAATAAAAAGTTGGAGGTGGGGAACTTATGGGGAATCTATCTTCTTCCCAGAAAAGAATAATAGGGGTATTTGGACATCATCTTTGTGGTAAAACTACTATAATGGATGCACTTTTAAAAGAATATTATGGTGTTGATAGAATTGGACAAAGATATTTAGACAAAGATGAAATTGAAAAACAGAAAAAATCTACATTTACAAATCATATTATAACTATAAATTATCAAGATATAAGAACTTTTTTTATAGACACACCAGGATCGGCAGATTTTTTAGGGGATATAAATACAGCAATAAATGCAGTAGATAATGTATTACTTGTAATTAATGCGGCATCAGGAATAGAAGTTACTACAGAAAGAGTTTATAAAGTAGCAAAAGAGATGAACAAACCTGTTATTTTCTTTGTTAATGGACTAGACAAAGAAGGAGTAAAATATGGAAAAGTTATAGAAGAATTGAAAGAAAAATTTGAAGATGGAGCAAAATTAGTACCTTTTCAAATTCCAATAGGTGAAGGAGAAAATTTCAAAGGACTTGTAAATTTATTAACAAAGAAATCTTATATATATGAAAAAGACTTTTCTGGAAAAGCAAAAGAAATAGATGGAATAGAAGAAGAAGCAAAAGAATATTTTGAAAAATATCATTCAGAATTGATAGAAGATATAGTTGAAACAAATGAAAGTCTTATGGAAAAATATTTTGAAGGTGGAGAAGAATCTATAAGTGCGGAAGAACTTCTTCAATCTCTACATAATTCATTAGAAAGTGACCAAATAATACCTGTATTAGGTGGTTCTGCATTACAGAATATAGGTGTAGATAGAATATTAAATGCTGTAAAAAAATTCGGTATGGCTTCTAATGAAAGGACTTTTGAATTTGAAGATGGAGAAGCAATAAAACCTGTTGAAGATGCTGAAATGATAGGAATGGTAATAAAAAATGATGTAGATCCTTTTGTAGGAAGAATATCATATATAAGAATATTGAGTGGAAAGATGAAATCAGTTTCAAATTTATATGTTGTAGATGAAGAAAAAATAGAAAAAACAGCACATATATATTTACCAGGATTAGAAAAAAATGAAGAAATTGAAGAAGCATCTGCAGGAGATATAATATTAATTCCTAAATTAAAAAGCTGTAAAATAGGTTATACATTGAGAGAAAAAAATGAAGATAAAAAAGTTATGATACCAGAATATCCAGAACCAATGATAAGTAAGTCTATAAATCCAAAATCAAAAAATGAAATAGATAAAATAACCTCATCACTTCAAAAACTTTCGGAATCTGATAAAACATTTACTTGGGAATATGATGCAGAAACTGGAGAAACCATAGTAAATGGAATAGGTGAAGTACATCTTGAAGTTATGTTAGAAAAATTAAAAAAGAATTTTGGCGTTGATTTTGAAGTTGGCAAACCCAAAATAGCTTATAGAGAAACGGTAAAAAAACCTATGAAAGCTGAATATAAACATAAAAAACAGACTGGTGGTCATGGGCAATATGGACATGTTAAACTTGAAATAGAACCTTTAGAAAGAGGGACAGGGTATGAATTTGTAGACAAAATAGTCGGTGGAGTTATTCCAAAAAACTTCATACCATCTGTAGATAAAGGAATAAAAGAAGCCTTAAAAAATGGAGTTTTAGCAGGGTTTCCAGTTGTTGATGTTAAAGTTACATTATATGATGGTTCCTATCATGCTGTTGACTCATCTGATATAGCCTTTCAAATAGCGGCTAGAAGTGCTTTTAAGGAAGCAGTTAAGAATGCATCACCAGTATTACTCGAACCTATAATGTCTGTGGAAGTTTTTGTACCTAACGAGTATACAGGAGATGTAATGGGAGAGGTTACTGCTAAAAGAGGAAGGCCGATGGGTATGGAAGCTGTAGGTAAAGGAACTGATAAAATAAATGCTGAAATACCATTAGCTGAAATGATGGATTTTTCACCACGATTAAACTCTTTAAGTTCAGGAAAAGGGTATTTTAATATGAAATTCTCTCACTATATGGAAATTAGTCCTGATATACAGAATAAAATAGTTGAAGAATTCAAAGTTGAAGAATAAATTAAAAAAAAATTAAAGGGAGGGCCTATATAAAACCCTCCCTTTTTTGATATAATTACTTTGGAGGTGAAAAAATGTCTATTTCTACAAAAAAAGGAGATAAAGGTCAAACAAGCCTTTGGAGTGGAGAAAGAGTTTGGAAAGATGATATAAGAGTAGAGTCTTATGGAACTATAGACGAACTGAATTCTCATATTGGAGAATCAAAACATTATGTCATATCACATGAAATAAAAGAAATACTTATAGATATACAAAACGATTTGTTTCGGGTTGCTGGACAATTGGCATCCAAAGATAAACTTTATGTAAAACCAATAGAAGAAAGTGATGTTGAAAAAATAACTCAATATGTATATAAATATGAAACAAGATTAAATTTAAAAGGATTTGTAATACCTGGCAATACTATTCAATCATCAAAATTAGATGTTTGTAGAACAATTGCAAGAAGAGCTGAAAGAAGAATAATTTCTCTTTCTAAAGTATCGCAAGTTCCCGAACAGTTGAACAAATATGTTAACAGACTTTCTGATTTATTATTTATTATTGCAAGATTTGAAGAACATTTAGAAGATAAATTAGAATATAAGAAATGGTAATATATGTAAAGTGAATTTGGCGGTGTTTAAATAATGAATGAAATAGATTTTATAAAAAAAGAAATAGAAGAAAATTTAAGTGAAAGAAGATTAAAACACGTTTATTCTGTGAAAGACTATATAGAAAAACTTTCAAAAATATTTTCTTTAGATTCAAAAAAATGTGAAATAGCAGCTTTAGGCCATGATATTTTCAGAGAAAAAAATTCTAATACACTTATGGAGCAAGCAAAAAAATATAAATTAAATTTAAAAATGTATGAAATAAACTATCCATTGTTATTACATGGTAAGATAGCAGCTCTATATTTAAAAGAAAAATATGAATTAGACGAAGAAATATATCAGGCAATATATTATCATACTTCTGGATGTATCAATTCCAATGATATAACAAAAGCTTTGGTGATTTCTGATTCAGCTGAACAAACAAGGGATTATAAAGGAGTTGAGGAATTAAGAAAAATATCTGAAAAATCTTTAGATGAAGCATACAATTATGTAATGAAAGGAAAAATAACTTATGCATTAAAAAATAGGTTATTGATATTAGACGAAACTATAGAATATTGGAATAAACATGTCCTGGAGGTGCAGATTTAAATGGCAAATATATATTTAGGAAGTAAAAAGAAAAAATCAAAAGGAAAATTATGGTTGTTAATTATCATATTAATACTTATAGCAATTATAGTTTTTTTTGGATACAAATATTTCAAAATGAATAATTCAGAACCATTAAAAGCATCTAAAAATACTTATGCAATATCATATGAAGATGATTTATATTTTATAAGAGTTATAAATGATAATAAAAGAATTCAAATAACTAAAATACCTAATAATAGTACTTTTCCAGATACAAATAAAAATATAAACAATAAAAGTTTAATAATAGCTACAGATGAATTTTTAAATCAATTTAATTTAAAATCAGATTTTAAATATTATATAAATTTAAATATAGATCTAATAAAAGAATTTACAGAATTATTGAATAAACCTTCAGAAGATATTGATGGATTTATAACAGCTTTAAAATTTAGCAATATAAATCCTATTCAATCATTATTCATAGGAAAATATAGAGATGTTATAAGAAAATATGACAGAGAAACTAATCTAACAGATGAATCTGTGTATGCTTTGATAAGCGCGTTTAATAATTATTCTATAACTGACTATGATAAGTTAACTTTAAAAACGATATTCAACAAACCTATGATTGTTAATGTAGGCGATCAAACTTATAAAAGAAACTATATAGATCAAAAAGTATATGACTTAATAAAAACAATATTGGAGTGATACTTTTGACTAGAAAAATTGCAGGGATAGCAACACTTTCCCTGCTAATTATATTAATAATATCAATAATATTTTCTTTGTACACAAACTTTTCAATAAAAACAACTTTGAAATATCCTCTATATTTTTTAGCTATAGGGGTTGATTCAGAAGAAAGTGGAGTATCAAGAACAGATACTTTAATACTTGTTAGTATAGATGAAAAAGGTAAAACGCTTTTAACACCTATTCCAAGGGATTTAATAATAAAAATAAACAATGAAGAAAGAAAAATAAATTCTGTTTATGAACACTTTGGAATAGAAAGACTATTTGATGAAATAGAGAATATTTCTGGTATTAGACCACAAAAATATGTAATATTTAATTATTCTATTTTTAAAGAAATAGGAGATATAATTTCTCCCGTAAAAATATTTGTAGAAAAAGACATGTTTTATCAAGATTATCATCAAAATTTGAATATAAATTTTAAAAGAGGATATAATAATTTAAATGGTAGCGAATTATTATCTTATGTAAGATTTAGACATGATGAATATGGAGATATAGGAAGAATAGAAAGACAAAAACAAGCTTTATTTGCTATGTTGAAAACTGCACAAGAAAGAGGTTTTTTTACTCTTTTAGAATTAGTGAAAACAGTCAATGAAAAAACAACAAATACATTTGAAATATATGAAATGTTAAATCTTTATGGCAAATTAAAAAGTTCAAATTTAACATTTATGCAATTACCTATAAAACTTGAAGGTAATTATGTTCTTATAGATGAACATAATATAGATGAATTTAAATATAAAATATCTAAGTTTAAAGATCCAGAAGAAAATGAAAAACAATTATGGTTATTATTTACAAAAAATTATGAAAATAATGCATACAGTTTTTATACTTATATATTCAACAATTGGAAAGAAAAAGGATATCAAATAAAAATATTAGATAAGAAAATAGATTTTCAAATAGAAAATAAAGTATCTTATATATTTTCTAAAAACAATCAAAAAATAGAAAAAATAAAAGAAGATCTCGAAAAACATTATGAAAAAGAATTTAAAATAATAAATAATGATGAATATTATTTAGAATTAATAAAATTTTTCTCAGATAATTTAATAGATACTACACCTTATGATGCATTGGTGATAATGAATGAATAAAAAAGAAAGAAAACTATTATTTATAATAATAAAAGGATTCTTAAAAAAATCAAAAAAAGATTATAGATTTACACTCTACTCAATTGCTATATCTGTTTGGGGATTAATAATAATAACCTCTATAATAAATGGATTTGATCAAACTCTAATTAAATCTATAACAGATTTTTACCCACATATAATAACAAATTATTATGAAGCAAAAGAATTTCAAGAAATAGAAGAAAAGATAAATTTTGATATAACTCCAGCTTTTATTATGAATAATGGAAAAATAATCAATATAAATATTTTAGAAACAGATAATTTAACACCTATAAATAAACTTTTAAACACAAATGAATCTGGTAACAATATAATAGGAAATACATTGATGAATAATTTGAACTTAAAAGAAAATAAATTGAAAATATATCAGATAAAAGGGATAATACCAATATACAAAGAAATAACAATAGATGGAGTTTTTAAATCTGGGGTATCTTTGTTTGATTCTAATTATATAATTCAAAAAAATGAAGACATAAAAAAATATACAGGGTATTATATAAAAGAACCAAAAAAAGCCTTAAAAATAAAAGAAAAATATTTTGAAAATACAAATGCTATGACTTGGCAAGAATCCAACGAATCTTTGATGAAAACAGTTCAAGTAGATAGTTATTTAGCATTTATAATAACTTTTTTTATATTTTTAATGACAGGGTTTACAACCAGCAATTCAATAACTTATAGTATACTAAATAAAAAAAAAGAAATAGGTATATTTAATTCTTTAGGTATGAAGAAAAAAAATATAAAAAAAATATTTTTATATCAATCCCAAATAATAGCTTTATTTGGATATTTAATAGGAATGATATTTGGTTTAATAACTGTAATAGTCTTAAATTTTATAAAAATACCATTGCCCATAAGCATATTTTATTTAGAATATTTACCAATAAATATAAATATAAAAATACTAATTATTGCCTTTATAATAAATGTTATTATTACATATATTTTTTCATTTATATCATCAAAAATAATATTAAAAATAGATACGATAGAGGCGATAAGAAATGATGACTGAAACTATATTAAAAGTAAAAAATTTAAATTTTGCCTATAAAAAAAATATAATTTTAAAAAATATAAATGTACATTTCCAAGAAAACCAATTATATTCTATATATGGACCATCTGGAAGTGGAAAATCAACTTTATTATATTTACTTGGAGGATTAATAAAGGATAAAAATAAAAATATAATAAAAAAAGATAATTTAAAAGTAGGCTTTTTATTTCAAACACATAATTTGATAAAAGAATTAAGTATATATGAAAACATAAAAATATCGCAACTTATAAAAAATGAAGATGATGATGAAAAAATATATGAATTATTAAAAGAAATGGGGATATATCATATAAAAAATAATTATCCAGATCAAATATCTGGTGGAGAAGCTCAAAGGGTTTCATTTATAAGAACACTTATAGCGGATACAAAAATAATATTATGTGATGAACCAACAGCATCATTAGATACCAAAAATAAAGAAATAATATATAACATAATAAGCCAGTATAAAAAAAATAAATTAATAATAATAGCGACGCATGATGAAAATGTAAAAAAATATTCCGATAAAACTTTCAATTTGATAGATGGTAATCTCGAAGAGGGGGGATAAAATGGAATATGAAAGAGAATTTGTTATGATCAAACCAAATTCTGTAAGACGAGGAATAATAGGTGAAATAATAACAAGATTGGAAAAAAGAGAGTTAAAAATAACAGCTTTAAAACTAAAAAATATAACAGAAAATGAAGCCGAAGAACTTTACAAAGAACATGAAGGAAAAGCTTTTTATGAAGAATTAATAGATTTCATAAAATCCGGTCCAGTAATTCTAATGATAGTTGAAGGTCCAAGAGCAATAGATATGGTAAGACATATAATTGGAGTTGCAGATCCTTTGAAATCTTCTCCAGGAAGTATAAGAGGAGAATATGGATTAACTGTTGGGAAAAATATAGTTCACGCTTCTGATTCTCCTGTGAGTGCAGAAAGAGAACTCAAAATATTTTTTAATGAAGAAGAAATAATAGAATATAAATTAAACACACAAAAAGATCTTTAAGGAGAAAAAAATGCTTTTAATATTTTTAAAAAACAAAAAAGACAGAAAAATAAAAAATAATTATCCATGGATATTTGAAGATGAAATAAAGAATATAGAAGGAGACAGAAAAGAAGGAGAAATATGTAATGTATTCTCTTCAGACTCTCAATTTCTTGGCAAAGGAATATACTCTAAAGGAAATATATCTGTAAAAATGTTAAGTATAAAAGATCAAGAAATAGATGAAAGTTTTTTTGAAAGTAAAATATTAACAGCTTATAAAAAAAGAGAAAGTTTGAAAACTGACAGTTATCGTCTTATACATGCAGAAGCTGATGGACTGCCGGGAGTATTAATAGACAAGTATAAAGAGTTTTTAGTTATTCAAATAAGAAATAAAGGGATGGAATTATACAAAAATTATATAACTAATGCACTCATAAAAATATTAAAACCTAAAGGAATATATGAAAGAAGTGATTTTGAAACAACTGTAAATGAAGATATAAAAAGAAATGTTGGAACTATATATGGAGAAACACCTCCAGATGAAATAATAATACAAGAACACAAAATAAATTATTATGTAGATATAAAAAAAGGACAAAAAACAGGATTTTTCTTTGATCAAAGAGATTCAAGAAAATTTTTACAAACACTCACTAAAAATGGAGATAGAGTATTGGATGCATATACATATACTGGCGGTTTTGCATTTAATGCTGCTGTTTCTGGAGCTGAAGAAGTCATAGCTATAGATAAAGATGAACATTCATATCAAACTGGAATAAAAAATGCTGAATTAAATAAAATAAAAAATGTTAAATTTATTAATACAGATTTTTTGAAATATATTGAAAATTATGAAGGAGAAAAATTTGATATTATAATATTAGATCCACCTTCTTTAATAAAGAAAAAATCTGAAAGACAAAAAGGAATAGGAATATTCAAAAAAATAATAGAACAATCGGCACCACATTTAAAAGAAAATGGAATAATGGGTGTATGTAGTTGTGCATATCAAGCAGATATAGATTTTTTAATAGAAGCTACTCGAAAAGCTTATGAACCTTTACAAAAAACCATACAGGTATTGGGTATGACATATCAATCATTAGACCACCCTTGGATAATACAAATACCTGAAAGCTTATATTTGAAATGTTTATGGTTTAGAATATAAATGAGGTGAAATAATGAAAGTATTAGGTTTAATATTATCAGGCTCAAGTGGAAATAAATTAGAAAAATTAACTAAAAAAAGGACATCTGCAGCTGTTCCTGTATTTGGAAAGTATAGAGCAATAGATTTTACTTTAAGTAATATGGTTAATTCAGGAATAAATAAAGTTGGAGTATTAACTCAATACAATCCAAGATCATTGATGGATCATTTAGGAAGTGGAAAAGAATGGAATCTCGATAGAAAAAGGGGAGGTATGTTTATACTTCAACCATTTTTATCAAGTTTCAATGATAGCATGTTTTATGAAGGCACCGCAGATGCAATATTTCAAAATATGACATTATTAAAAAGAGCTGAAGAAGACTTTGTTTTAATAGGATCTGGAGATCATATATATAATATAGATTTTAAAAAATTATACAAATTTCACATAAGAAATGGTGCAGATATAACCTTAATAACAAAAGAACATAAAGAAAGTTATGATATAGCTGAATATGGTCAAATAAAAGTGAATAAAGAAAATAAAATAATTGATATAAAAGAAAAAATAGATGAAAAAATATCCGATAAAATATTTACAGGAGTTTATTTTATAAACAAAGCTTTATTGATGGAATTACTTTACTCATCGCCTAAAGATAAAAGAAATGATCTTCTGATGGATATAATAGTTCCAAATTTAAAAAGATTAAGAGTATACTCATATAATTTTGAAGGATATTGGAGAAATATAAAAAAATCAGTAAAAGAATATTATGATACTAATATGGATATACTAAATTATGAAGTGAGAAAAGAATTGTTTTATTCTGGAAGAAAAATATATACAAAATTAAAAGATTTTGCTCCTCCAAAAATAAATATAAATGCAGAAGTATCAAATTCATTTATAGCGGATGGATGTATAATAAATGGAATAGTAAAAAATTCAATACTTTCAAGAGGTGTAATAGTAAAAGCTGGTGCTGTCATAGAAAATTCTATAGTATTACAAGATACAATTATAGAAGAAGGAAGTCATATAAAAGATATAATAATAGATAAAGATGTAAAAATAAGAGAAGGTAAAACGATTGAAAGTATAAAATCAAATATTAATATAATAGAAAAAGGAACTGTTATATAAAGTGGGAGGGATTCTATGAAAGTTCTCGCATTAATACTTGCAGGTGGACAAGGAACAAGATTGGGAGTTATAACTAATAATCTTGCAAAACCAGCTGTTCCATTTGGTGGAAAATACAGAATTATAGATTTTGCAATAAGTAATTGTGTTAATTCTGGCATAAACACTGTAGGTGTTGTAACTCAATACATGCCTCATCAACTCGTAGATCATCTTGGAATAGGAAAACCATGGGACTTAGATATAAAAGATGGAGGTCTTTATGTACTGCCACCATATTTAAGTAGATCTGATACTTCATGGTATGAAGGAACAGCAGATGCTGTATATCAAAATATAGAATTTATAGACAAATATAAACCTGATTTTGTTATAATATTATCTGGTGACCATGTATATAGAATGGATTATAATGATATAATTGATTATCATATAGAAAAATCTGCAGATTGTACTATTGCTTGTATGGAAGTACCTGTGTCAGAAGCTAATAGATTTGGGATAATGGTTACAGACCCATTTAATAAAATAAGAGAATTTCAAGAAAAACCCAAAGAACCAAAAGGAACATTAGCTTCTTTGGGAATATATGTATTTTCTTGGGACTTTTTGAAAAAATCTTTGATGAAAGATGCATCATCAACAGAATCTGACCATGATTTTGGAAAAAATATAATACCGTCGATATTAAAAAACAATTCAAATTTATATGCGTATAATTTTGAAGGATATTGGAGAGATGTGGGAACTATAAGTTCATATCTTGACTGTAATTTAGAAATATTGGGACCATTACCCCCTTTAGACCTTCATGATAAAAATTGGAAAGTATATACTCAATCCGAAGAATTACCGCCAGCTTTTATTTCTGATAAAGCTAATGTTATAAAAAGCTTTGTAAGTGAAGGTGCAGAAATTTATGGAGAAGTTGAAAATTCTGTCATATTTCAAGGTGTAATAGTAGAAAAAGGTGCAAAAATAAAAGATTCGGTAATAATGAATAGGGTAAAAGTAGGTAAAGAAACCATAATAAACAAATCAATAATTGCCAGTAGTACTGTTGTTGGTGATAAATGTGAAATAGGATTAAAAGAATATAAAGTATCAAAAATAAATAAAGAAATATATAATAGTGATATAACTTTAATAGGATTTAATACAAATATACCAGATAAAACAATAATAGGAAAAAATTGTGTAATAGATAATTTTGTTGATTTAAAAGAATTAAATATTAAAAACTTAAATTCTGGAGAAGGAATTATTAACGAATTTTAGGGGGTTTACTGATGGATTTTTATGCTATTAAATTTTTTGCTACATCAGCATTAACAGGTGAAACTTTTATAGGATATATTTTTGGTAAAAAGAGACAAGAACCAGAATTTAATATTGCTACTCTTTCTAAAAGAAAATTAAAAGAATATGAAATTCCTGATACAACTCAGGAATATGTCAAATTTAAATCTGATATAGATATATTAACTTATCAGATAACAAGAGATAAAAATTTAGCTCCAATAAACAAACAATTCAACGCATATTTTTATACAACACTAAAAAAATACGGTTTAGAAATAATATCTACCAAATTCTTTCTTGGTGTCCAAGATGCCGACCCATTCGTAATAAAGGCTATAATACAAGATATACTATTTGATTGGGGAGGAGAAACAGAAGTAAAATTAGTCGCACAGAGTTATAATTATGAAGATCTAACGTGGCTTCAAGCAGCAAAAAAAGAAGGAAGTTCAGGAGTATATGAATATTTAAATAGAGCAGATGTTTTAACTGCTCAAGAAATATTTCCTGTTATAGATCCTTTGGATGGATTTCCTGTGATAAGACTGGATGTTGGTGATCCATTATTGGCAATAGAAATAGATGAAAAAAATGAAACAAGAGAAACAATACCTGGAAACCTTATATCAAAAGAATTAATACCAGGAACGAACTACATATTTTTGAAAATAGATCTTGAAAACGGAAAAATTGGAAAAACTGTAATACAAAAAAATTTAAAAATAACTATAGATAAAGCTAAACTTGAAAATGCGAGACAAAAAAGAGAATCAATGATGAATGATGAAGACAAAAATAAAGTAATAGGAGATGTAGCAAAAGATTTTAAAAATAATAGAGAAGATATGCCGAGT
The DNA here is from genome assembly GCF_030445905.1 of Oceanotoga sp. Taxonomy (NCBI): domain Bacteria; kingdom Thermotogati; phylum Thermotogota; class Thermotogae; order Petrotogales; family Petrotogaceae; genus Oceanotoga; species Oceanotoga sp. Next base: position 18,500 of record NZ_JASUSU010000028.1, read on the forward strand.
AAATTATCATCTTTTGATGCCATCCTAATAGTGAGTTTCTCAATAATAGGAATACTCACAATAATATTGATAGGGATTTGGCTCGGAGCATTCTAAAGTTGAAATTAATATTAAATCTCATAATATTAATATGTGTTGGAATATTATCAATATTAACTATAAAATATAACAATGAAATAAGTAAAATAAATGCTAGAAAAGAATTAGAAATAAAAAAAGCACTTAAATTAATAGAAGAAATAGAAGGAATCCAAAATTTAGATTTGGATTCCTTTTTGAGTAAATATGAAGTAAAAGATAAAATAGTCACAAGCGAAGCTACACTTTATATATTTGAATATAAAGGATATGAATTAATTTATGAGGAGGAACATTAAATTGAAATTATCATATGCAACAGCCGTTAAAATGGGAATCAAAAATGGAAGATTTGAATTTAAAATGCCTACCGCATATATAATGATAGGAGAAAAATGTGTATATAATTGTTATTTTTGTTCTCAAGCAAGAGAATCTTATACAGATACAGACTATTTATCAAGGGTTAAATGGCCTTCTATAGATTTAGAAAAATTCGAAGAAAAATTTGATGAAAAAATATTTAGAAGAATATGTATACAAGTAGTTTCATCTTTAAACTATGAAAGAGAATTAATACCATTGTTAGAATATTTAAAAAATAAGAAAGTTGATGTATCTGTTTCAATAAGACCAAAAAATTTAGAAGAAATAAAAATGTTATTTGAAAAATATAAAATAGATAGAATAGGTATATCAGTTGATGTTGCAAATGAAAAATTATTTAAAAAAATTAGAGGTACAGAATATTCTAAATATAGGGATTTAATGATAAGAGCATCTAAAGATTTTTTACATAAAGTTACCACTCATGTAATCGTTGGATTAGGTGAAACTGATGAAGATATAGTAAAATTTATGTTGGATATGAAATCACAAAGTATACTTGTAAGTTTATTTGCATTTACACCTGTAAAAGGTACAAAATTAGAGGCATATGAAAAGCCAACAATTGAAAGATATAGAAAAATACAAAATTCAAGAGAAATAATAAACAAATATGATATACAATTAAAAGATTTTAAGTTTGATAATCAAGGAAATTTAATAGAGCTTCCAAAAAAAGATATAGATTTAGAAGAAGCTAAAAAGACTTCAGGGTGTCCATGGTGTACGAGACCTTATTACAATGAAACACCTGGGAAAGTACAATATAATATTCCTAAAGTCAGAAAAAACAAGGAGGTTTAAAAATGGGCTTTCTTACATTCAGAGGTGGAGTACATCCATCTGAAAAGAAAGAAATGTCTCAAGATCAGGAAATAAAAGTTTTAAAATTACCTGATACTGTGTACATGTATACTTCTAATCATTTAGGAGCTCCCGCAAAACCAATAGTGGAGGTAGGTGAAAAAGTAAAAACGGGACAAAAAATAGCGGAAGCGAGTGGTTTTATATCTGCAAATTTACATTCTCCATTAACTGGGGAAATAGTATCGATTGAAAAAATGGTAAATGCAGCCTCGGGAAGAAAAGATGATGTAATAGTTATAAAAAAAACATCAGAAGATGATTGGCAACTATTACCTCACAATGATGATTTTACTAAATTTACAAGTGAAGAAATAATAAACAATATAAAAGAGGCTGGAATTGTAGGACTTGGAGGAGCGATGTTCCCAAGCCATGTAAAACTTATGATACCAAAGGGGAAAAAAGCAGAAACTCTCATAATAAATGCAGCAGAATGTGAACCATACATAACGATTGATGAGAGAATGATGTTGGAAAAAACAGATGAAATAATAAAAGGTATTGAAATACTTTTATATGCATCTGGAATAGAAAAAGCTTATATAGGGATAGAAGAAAACAAACCAAAAGCAATAAAAACTATGATAGAAAAAACAAATGGTAAAAATATAGAAATAAAAACATTAAAAACAAAATATCCACAAGGGGCAGAAAAACAATTAATAAATGCAATAACCTCTAAAGAAGTTCCTTCTGGAGGATTACCAATAGATATTGGAGTTATAGTTTTTAATGTTTCAACGACTTATGCCATTTATGATGCAATAATAAACGGAAAACCTTTAGTAGAAAGAGGTGCTTCTTTAACAGGAGAAGGAGTAAAAAAACCAGGAAATTTTTTGTATAGAATAGGAACAAAAGTAAATGAATTACTTGAAAATGTTGGATTAATTGATGAAGAAAACATAGATAGAATTTTATATGGTGGGCCTATGATGGGAATACCATTACCAAATATAGAGTTACCTACATTTAAAGGAAATAATGCAATAACAGTATTAACAAAAGATATCTTGCCAAAAAGAGAAGATTTTCCATGTATAAGATGTTCTTCATGTGTTAGTGTGTGTCCAATAGGATTACAACCATATTTATTAAAAAAATATTCTGACACAAGAAACTATGATACAGCTTTAGAAAATGGGTTAATGGACTGTATTGAATGTGGAAGTTGTTCATTCATATGTCCTTCTAATATAGAACTTGCAAAATCATTCAAAACAGCAAAAAAAGTTGTAAGAGCAATGAAACAGAGGAGGGGTTGAGATTATGAAATTAAACACCGCAGCAGCACCCCATTTTAGAACAAAAGATAGTACAAGAAAAGTGATGAGTGATGTTTTAATAGCTTTAACACCAGCAGTAATAGCTTCTACTTGGATATTTGGATTAAGAGCTTTATATATTATGTTATTATCTATGATAAGTGCTGAAGTATTAGATCTAATAATAGTAAAATACATAAGAAAGAAAAAAAATTATAAACCAGATTTATCAGCTTCAGTAACAGGATTATTATTAGGAATGAATTTATCGATGGCAGTAACTTGGTATCAAATTTTAATAGGTGTACTTGTGGCAATAGTTATAGGAAAACATGTATATGGAGGACTTGGACAAAATATATTCAATCCTGCATTAGTTGGAAGAGTATTTATGATAATATCATTTCCAACTGCTATGACAACATGGGTAAAACCTTTTTATTATCAAAATATATCTAATACAATATCATTAAAATCTATAGATGCTTATACTGGAGCAAGTGCTCTTGGAATAGCAGGATCAGAAGGATTCCAAAATAGTCTTTCACAATACTCATACTGGGATATGTTCATAGGGAAAATACCTGGTTCTATTGGTGAAGTTAGTGCATTGTTTTTAATAATAGGATTTTTATTTCTCGCATTAAAAGGAAGAATAAAATTAACTGTACCATTAACTTATATAGGAACTGTATTAATATTCTCAGGAATATTTTATACAATAAATCCTGAAAAATATGGTACACCATTATTTCATATTCTTGCTGGTGGATTAATTCTTGGAGCATTATTTATGGCAACTGATATGGTAACTTCGCCTATGACTAAAAAGGGACAATTTGTTTATGGCCTTGGAATGGGAATAATAACTATGGTAATTAGATATTTTGGATCATATCCAGAAGGTGTATCTTTTTCCATATTAATAATGAATGCTCTTGTACCTTTAATAGATATATGGGCCAAACCAAGAATATTTGGTACCTCTAAAAAGGAGGTAGCAAAATGAAAGAATATTTAAAAACAGGTTTGATATTAATGTTGTATATGATAATAGCTGCTTTTCTCGTAGCTTTTGTTTACAATACTGTAAGTCCTTTTATAGACGAAGCAGAATTCAATGCAAAATTAAAAGCTATAAAATACATATTAAAAGATGAATCAAACAATTCTTTAGTTGAAAACATACCTCAAAACTCAGAAGAATTACAAAAATATATATGGAAAGATGGAGAAGAAACATTATACAAAAATTCAGCAAACTCTAAAATACTTTCTCCTGTATACAAATTCCAAAGTGAAGAAAAAGATATATACATACTAACGGTTTCAGGAATTGGATTTGGTGGAGATGTAACTTCAGTAGTATCATTTATAAAAACTGATAATGATCTAAAATTGAATAGAATAGAAGTAATAAATTATTCACAAGAAACTCCAGGACTTGGAGCCAAAATTTCAGAAGAACAAATAAAAGAAAGATTTTTCTATATACCGCAATCTGGTTTAGAAAATGAAATAAAGGTAAATAAAGATGCGGGAAAAGATTCAGATGAAAAAAATAGAAATGAATACAAAAAACAAGGAATTGTACAAACAAGTGATGTAATGACAGGAGCTACAATCACACCTAGAGGAGTTGCTAACTCTTTAAATATAGCAATAGAATATTTACAAAAAGAAGGGGTGATGTAAAATGCTCGATACTAAAAATTTTAAAAATGCATTTATAAAAAATAACCCTACATTTGTACAAGTTTTAGGAATGTGTCCTACATTAGCTACAACAACAAATGCAAAAAATGGTTTAGGAATGGGATTAGCTACATTATCAGTCTTGATAATGTCAAATATAGTTATTTCATTGATAAGAAAATTAGTTCCTCAAAAAATAAGAATACCTATATATATAGTTGTAATAGCTTCTTTTGTTACAATAATAGATTTAGTTATGCATGGATTTACTTATGAATTATGGAAAACATTAGGTCTATTTATACCTTTAATAGTTGTAAACTGTATAATAATGGGAAGAGCAGAAGCTTATGCTTCAAAAAATAATGTAATAAATTCTATATTGGATGCACTCGGAATGGGACTTGGTTTTACAGGATCATTAGTGCTTTTAGGATCTGTTAGAGAACTATTGGGAAATGGCACAATATTTGGTATATCAATATGGGGAGATGCTTTAAAGATGTACACCTTCATATTACCACCAGGAGCTTTCTTAGCCCTTGGCTTACTATTAGCCTTGTTTAATTCTATTGGAATATCAAAAAGTAAAAAAAGTAAGGGGGCTAAATAATGAGAATAGTTTTAATATTTATTTCAGCTATCCTTGTAAATAATTTTGTATTATCAAAATTTTTAGGAATCTGTCCATTCTTAGGAGTATCTAAAAAAATAGATTCTGCTGTTGGAATGTCTATGGCCGTAATATTTGTAATGACTATGGCAGGAATAATAACTTGGTTTTTAAACCTATTACTCGTATCTATGGGATTAGAATTTTTAAGACTCATAGTATTTATACTTGTTATAGCTGTTCTCGTTCAATTTGTAGAATTCTTCATAAAAAAGACATCACCATCATTATATGAAGCATTAGGAATATTTTTACCATTAATAACTACAAACTGTGCAGTTCTTGGAGTTGCTCTTATAAATGTACAAACAAATTATAATTTTATAGAAGCATTTGTAAATTCATTAGCATCAGCATTAGGATTTGCTATGGCTTTGATAATATTCTCAGCAATAAGAGAAAAATTAGATTTAAATGATATACCAGCACCTTTTAAGGGAACTGCTGTTGCATTAATAACTGCAGGATTATTATCTATGGCCTTTATGGGATTTTCTGGACTTGTAAAACTTTAAGGAGGTGCTAAAATGACAACAATAATAAATTCTATAATTTTATTGGGAATACTTGGCTTTTTATCGGGATCATTTTTGGCTTTTGCGGCAAAAAAGTTTGAAGTCAAAGAAGATGTAAGAAAAATAATTGTAGAAGCATCATTGCCAGGAGTAAATTGTGGAGCATGTGGTTATCCTGGTTGTTCAGCTTTTGCTAAAGCCTTTATAAAAGGTGAAGTAAAAAACGATGGATGTTTACCTGGAAAGAGGCAAGGAGTTCCTGAAAGATTACAAAAGATAAGTAATCTAACAGATGAACAATTAAATGAATTATTCGAAAAAAATGAAAATGAAGTAGAAAAAATAAAATCTGAAATTGAAAGTATGTAAAATAAAGACCATTTCTTTAGAAATGGTCTTTAATATTAAAATAATGGTTCAAAACCCATTTTTTCCCAATAAATTTTCATCATACGTCTATAAAGATCATTTAATAAATCTCTATGATTCATCTCCCATTTAGAAAGTTTTAAGAGCAAATTCTTCATTTCTTCATTTTCTACTTTTTGAGCTCCTTCCTCATAAAATTTCATAAAATCATCTTCTATTAAATAAGCCATTCTTATAATAGAAAGATCCGAAGTTAAATCATCAAGGGAACCAACTATTTCGGAAGATTCTCTGGAATCATAAAAATCATCTTTTTCAACATAATCAAGGTCAAGACTATCTTCATTTCTTAATTTTAATATTAAATCTTTAACATAATTCATATGATTAATTTCCATTTCTGAAAGAGCGATAAAAATATTTTTTAATTCATCACTTTTCACCTTATCAATTCTTTCATTATAAAAATTATGACCTTCCACTTCTTTTGCATAAGCGTAATTTAAAATTGCAAGAGCATTTTTAAACATAAAAAATCCCTCCTTATTATTATACCCATTTCAATTATAACATTAATAAAATAAAAAAGCCAAAAAATATTAAAATAAAAACTATATATTCATTATATTAATATATAAAATTAATATATAATAAATGATATTTTTAAAATTATAGTGATATAATTAACAACAATGGAGGTGTATTATGAATATTAAGATTACTGGAATAGTCGATAATTACAGCGAATCATCTAAATTTAGATCTGATTGGGGATTTTCCACTTTAATAAAAACAGATTATCATAATATATTATTCGATGCAGGTTCTGATCCGGAAGTTTTTGAGCATAATATAAATCTTATAGATCCTGATTTAAAAAAAATAGATATATTATTTATATCTCACAGTCATAAAGATCATATAGGTGCTATAAAATATGTCTTAAAGAATTATAGGGTTGGAAACATAGTTATTCCAGAAGAACAAAACGAAGAAATAGAAAATAAATTAAGAGAAATCAAAGTAAGACCAATTATAATAAACAAACCTACATCTATAGATGAGGGAATATATTCAACTGGTATACTTGGAGAAGAAAGAGAACAATCTCTTGTAATACCTTCAGAAAAAGGGTTAATATTGATAACTGGATGTGCTCATTCAGGAATAAAAAATATATCAGAACATGTTGAAAAAACTTTTTCAGATAAAATATATATGATCATTGGTGGATTACACCTATACAAAAAATATGATCAAGTATTGAAAGAAGACATAAATGAAATAAATAAACTTCAATTCAAATATATATTACCAAGTCATTGTACTGGAGATACGGCAAAAAAATTATTAAAGCAAAAATTAAATGATAGATTTATGGATTTTGGAGCTGGAGTTACAATAAATCTTTAAAAAAGCGAATTTATAATTCGCTTTTTTCATTTGCAATTTCTATTAAATTTTTCCAGTATCTATAAGGCATAAAATTTTTTCTTAATCTATCATTTTTCCGCTCTTTTATAGATATAGACTTATAATATTTCTTCCAAAATTCCTCATATAAAATTTCCTCTTCTTCAAGCATAAAATCAATATTTTTAAATGATTTAATTAATCCAATACTAAGATTTTTTTCTTCATATATTGCAGCCATCATATGATTTTCATCGAAAATTATCCAATTTTCATTTGAAAGCCTTTTAACAAAATGATTTGAAATTAATGGAATTATTAAATTATCTGGATTAATCTTTGAAAAATAGAAATTATTTTTTAATAATTTAAACCTTAAAATTCCAAGAAATCTATGACTTTCAAAAGAAACTCTTTTCGAATATTTATTAACATTAATAACGATATCATTAGTTTCATAATTATCAATGACTTTAGGATATTTCAAAGCAAGGATTATATATTTAATTGCCAATAAATCTTTATCTTCAAAATTAGATAAAAAACAATGATAAAATTTATGTAAAGATAAACTACTCACGCTTCTCTTCAAATAAGATGACATATAATCAAATATTTTAATATTACTATTAATTTTAATAGATTCGATATTGAATAAATTTTTTTTAAAACTGATTTTATTTGGGCTTATTTTATTTTTTAATATATAATATAAAGCATTTAAATATCCTTCAAAAGACCCATCATATTCTATATACATAATATCACCTTATACTAATAACTGGCAAATTATCTTGAAATAAAGGAATTAAATTACCTTTATTTTCTAAATAGATAGCTTGTTTTATTTTATCGGGATCTTTTAAAGAAAAATCCATATATCTACCATTACAAGTAATAAAATATTTAGCCCTTTTAAGAACCACGTTAATTTTTTTTAAATCATCAAAATTAATAGATTTTTCTCTTCTGATATTAAAAATTTTATATGCTGATTTTACTCCTATACCAGGAACTCTTATTAAAGTATCAAAGTCACATCTATTTATTTCTACTGGAAACAAATCAAAATTATTTAAAGCCCAAAATAATTTAGGATCTAATTTTTCATCTAAAAAATAATTACCTTTATTAAAAATTTCATAAGCTTTAAATTTATAAAACCTTAAAAGCCAATCAGCTTGGTATAATCTATGTTCCCTTAAAAGAGAAGAATTTTTGTTTGGCAGTCTATTATCCTCATTAACTTTTAAAAAAGCTGAATAATAAACTCTTTTTAATTTAAATTTATCATACAAATTTTCACTTAATTTAATTATTTTATAATCTGATTCTGGAGATGCTCCGACTATTAATTGAGTTGATTGCCCAGCAGGTACAAATTTATGATTTTTTACATTAAATCTATTTAAATCTAATATATTTTCAGAAAGACTTTTCATTGGGACGAGTAATGAACTTTTACTTTTTTGTGGAGCAAGAATTTTTAAACTTTTTTCTGAAGGTAATTCTATATTAACACTCATTCTATCGGCATAAAATCCAGCTTTTTTTATAAGTAAAGGATCTGCACCTGGAATAGCTTTTAAATGTATATAACCATTAAATTTATATTTTTCTCTTAAAATTTTTGCAACCATATAAAGACTATTCATAGTTTCATTAGGATTAGAATAAATTCCAGAACTTAAAAATAGACCTTCTATATAATTTCTTTTATAAAAATTAATAGTTAAATTAACCATTTCATCCACAGTAAATGTAGCACGTTCAATATCATTAGACCTTCTATTTATGCAATAAGCACAATCAAAAATGCAATTATTAGAAAATAATATCTTTAACAAAGAAATACATCGCCCATCTTCAGACCACGAATGACAAATTCCACCTATACTGGCATTTCCTATACCATTTTTGCTATTTGATCTTGAAGAACCACTTGAAGAGCATGAAACATCATATTTAGCCGATTCAGCAAGTATTTTAATCTTATCTTTTAAAATCATAAAAATCACCTCTATATACATAAGTATACCATTATGATTTAAAAAAGTCAATAAAAAATCCAAAATAAAGTTATAATTTTTACTTATTATATACTCTATTTTGGAATTATATAAATCTTTAATCTATAATAATTTACTTAATAAATCAAATAATCCATTAAAAGCTTTAGATCTATGAGAAATTTTATTTTTTATTTTAGGACTTAAAACACCGAATGTTTCAGAATACCCTTTTGGAATAAAAAAAGGATCGTAGCCAAAACCATGTAATCCAGATATTTTATCAGAAATATGACCTTCGACTTTCCCTTCGAAAGATATCAAAAGATCTTTTGAAGGGTCAAAATACGAGGCAGCACAAGCAAAATAAGCATCTCTATTATCATGTTTAGATAAAATTTTTAAAATTTCAAGCATTTTTTCTTCATAAGAATAAGTTTCCATATATCTCGCAGAAAAAATACCTGGGAACCCATCTAAAGATTTTATACAAAGACCGGAATCATCAGCGATGACAGGTTTATTTATTATTTTAGCAGAATTTATTGCTTTTATAACTGAATTCTCAATAAAAGATTTTCCATATTCTTCAATATTCAAATTTCCCATAAAATTTTTTATAGAAGTAATTTTAAAATTTTCTGGAGCTAAGTTCGATATTTCATCAACTTTATGATCATTTGAAGTAGCTATGATAATATCAATCATTATTTTCAGCTCTTTTTCTTAGATTTAAAACAGCAGCTCTTTTATCTTCTTGATGAAAAACACCTGCTCCAACAACAAATGAAGTTACACCACAATTATAAAGTTTTGCAATATTATTTTCTCCAACACCACCATCTACCATTATATCCAAAGTTGGATTGAGTTTTAATTTCATCTCATGTAATTTTTTAATCTTTTTATAAGAACTTTCTATAAATTTTTGTCCTGTAAAACCTGGATTAACACTCATAATAAGTACTCTATCCAAATAAGGTAAAATTTCCTCTAACAAAAAAACTGGTGTATGTGGATTCAATGATACACCTGCTTCGCAACCAAGTTCTTTAATTCTACTTACAGTTCTATGTAAATGAGTAACTGCTTCATAATGAACGGTTAATTGTCTACTCGTTTTTGAAAATTCATCTATATATGAATCAGCATTTTTTATCATCAAATGAGTATCAAAATTTAAATTAGAAATTTTTCTTACAGAATTCAAAATTGGAAATCCAAAGGATATATTAGGTACAAAAGAACCATCCATTATATCCATATGTAAACCATCAACAATATCCTCTATTTCACTAATTTCATTTTCAAGATTATTAAAATCAGCAGCAAGTAAAGATGGGTATATTTTTACCATTTCTTATCTCTCCTTTTAGAAATTTCGGAATATATATGTAAATAATTATTATATCTGGATTTTGAGATCTCTCCTGAATCTACACATCTTTTTATTTCACAATCAGGTTCATTTATATGAGCACAATTTGAAAAAGCACAATAAGCTGAAAGAACATCAAATTCAGGAAAAAAATCTTTTAAAGAATTAGTATCAAAACCCAACAATTCGAGATTAGCAAAACCCGGTGTATCAGCTATAAATCCTCCAAAATCAAGATATAAAAGTTCTGTAAAAGTTGTAGTATGTTTTCCTCTTTTTAATTTATCAGAAATTTCTCCAGTTTTCAATGAAAGATCTTTATTTATTATATTTAACAAAGAAGATTTTCCAACTCCAGACATACCAGCCATAGTGGAAATTTTATTTTTTAAATTATCTTTTATTAAATTTATATTTTCCATACTAAATTTAGATGTAGTGATAACATCATACATCTCAGAATAAGTATTTATAAATTTTTCAAGTTTAAATTTTTCCTCATCAGTATTTAAAAGATCTACTTTATTTACTATTATTAAAACATCAAGTTTTTCTTTTTCAGCTTGTATTAAAAACTTATCTACTATCAATAAATCAACTTCTGGATCTTTCAAAGTTGTTACAAGAACTACTTGATCGACATTTGCAATATTAGGTCTATAAAGTCTATTCTTTTGAGGTAAAATATTTTCAACTTTTAAATTATCATTATCAGAAGAGTATTCTATATAATCACCAACTATAGGTCTTATTTTTTGTTGTTTAAATTTTCCTCTTAACATACATTCAAATCTTTCACCACTATCTATGTCCATAGCGGTAACCATATTTGAATGAAATCTTGTAACAACAGCTTTTTTCCAACTCACTTTTCCACCCCTTCATAAACGCCAACAGATAAAATTATTGTATCATTTAATATTTCATTTCCTGGAGAAGGAGAAACATTAACAATCAAACCATTTTTATCCTTTTGATAAGTAGAAATTTTTTGAATATCATATTTAATATTAAATTCTGTTAAAAATTGTTCTGCAACTTCAAGAGGAATATTTAAAAGATCTGGAACTTTTTGTTTTTCTATATTTCTCATTTGAACAATAACATGATGACCTGTTTTTACTTTTACATCATGTCCAGGTTCAGTATATAAAACAGTATTACCATTTCCTACTATATTTGGTATTAAACCTTTTTCTTCTAAGGATTTTATGGCAACATCTTTATTTTCTCCCGTTAAATAAGGTATTTCTACATATTTAGAAGTATTAACAAAAAATATTAAAATCAATAAAGATAAAACACCAGCTGTAAAAAGGCCTAAAAAAAACAATAAGAAACTGGAAATTACCTTTCCAAAAATTCTCAAAAACATCACTCCCAAAATCAATATATCATTTAGAATATTTACCTTTTAATTGACCACATGCAGCATCTATATCTGTTCCTTTTTCCGCTCTAACAACTGTATCAATACCTCTACTTCTCAATATTTCAGCAAAAGCATCTAAAAATCTTTTAGAAGGTCTTTCATAACCAGAAGGATTTGGATTAACTGGTATTATATTAACCATAGATTTTATACCTGATAAAACATTGGCAAGATTTTCAGCATCATCTGCAGAATCATTAAATCCTTTTATTGCAATATATTCAAACGTGACTCTTTTATTAGATCTATCTTGATAAGTCTTACAAGCCTGTAAAACTTGTTCTACAGGATATTTAGAATTAATTGGCATAATTTTATCTCTTTGTATATTTGTAGAAGCATGTAAAGAAACAGAAAGTCTTATTTCTATATTCAAATTACCAAGTTCTTCTATTTTATCTGCTATTCCAGAAGTTGAAATAGTAATATGTCTTGCTCCTAAATTTTTCATTTTTTTATCATTTAAATTATAAATCGATTTTATTACATTTTTATAATTTAATAAAGGTTCACCCATACCCATATAAACAATATTATTAATATTACTGTTAAGATATTTTTCCATAGCTAAAACCTGTCCAACTATTTCTCCAGAAGACATATCTCTTGTAAAACCTAATTTACCGGTATTACAAAAAGAACATTTTAATGCACACCCTACTTGAGAAGAAATACAAGCAGCTATTCTATTTGGATAATATAAAATAACAGATTCAACAAGATTACCATCATTAAGCTTAAATAAAAATTTAGTAGTATCATCTATTCTTGATTTCTGAATATCAAATATTTCAGGCAAAAAAATTTCTGCTTTTTCTTTTAAAGAAGCTCTTTGATCTATTGAAAGATTAGTCATTTCATCAAAAGTGAAAATATGTTTTTGATAAATCCAATCTGCTATTTGTGAAGTTCTGAATTTTTGAAAACCCATCTCTTCAGTTATAAAATAATTTAATTCTTGATAATCCATATCTAATAAATTTTTCTTCATAAACTTAAAAACCTCCAAATTTCATTTTTGAAATATAAAAACCACTAAATACATCATTAGGTATTAAATAATAACCAAAACCATCAAACTCATATTCTATATTTAAACTATTCAAAAGACTATCAAATTTAATAAATTCAACATCAAAATTAGAAGTCAACCATCTCATATTTTCTGTGTTTTCCATTTTATAATAAGTACATGTAGAATAAACTAAAATACCATTCTTTTTTATATGTTTAAACAAATTAGATAAAATTTTTCTCTGTATAGATTGATAATTCAAAGAATCTTTAATATTAGCTCTTAATAAAACTTCAGGATGAACTGGTGAAGTTGCAGTTGCAGAACATGTAGCATCCAATAAAATTTTATCAAATTTAAAATCAAATTCAACTGTAGAAACATCAGCCAAAACAGTATCTACATTTTTAATACCAAGTCTTTTAACATTTTTTTGAACAATTTCTAATCTTATAATATCATTATCAACAGATATTATTTTACCTTTATTTTTCATTATTTGAGATAAATGCGATGTTTTACCACCAGGTGCAGAACAAGCATCTAATACAGTATCTTCATTTATAGGATTTAAAATTTTTGAAGCTAAATATGAAGAAGGGTTTTGAATATAGAAAAAACCTTTATCATAAAGAGAAGTGTTTTCCAATCTAATATGTTCAGAATTAATTACAAAAAGATCATTTAAACCTTCTATTATGCTATAATTAATTTCATTATTTTTCAACCATTCAGAAATGTTTTCATTAGAAGACAATAGAGTATTAACTCTAATACATTTCTTTCTTTTCATTAAATGAGATATAAAAATTTCCTCATTATGTCTAAAATTTTTTTTAATATAATTAAAAAAATCAAAAGGAATTGAATATTCAACATTTTTAGGTAATTTAAAACTATTTTTTTGTCTTATAAAATTTCTCAAAACGGCATTTACAAAATTTCTTGTTTTCTTGTTCTTTACTAAGTTAACAGTTTCATTAACTGCGGCATAATCTTCAAAATTAGACAATAACTGATAAACTCCCAGCCTCAGAATAGTTTTAGAAGCTGGGGGTTGTGATTTGAAATTTTTTATTAAATGATTTAAATAAAAATCAATTTTTACAGTATATCTTAAAGTACCATAAACTAAGTTATTTAATAACGATATATCCTTACCTTCAAGCATAGAATATGCTTGAGATAAATCATTTTGTGATAGAGTTCCTCTTTTATAATAATATTTAAGAATATTAAAAGCATATAATCTAACCATATATTAATCCCTATTTTGAGCTAAAAATAGCATTCTAACCAATTGCATAATTGACATAAAAGCGGCAGCAACATAAGTCATTGCAGCAGCAGTTAAAACTTTTTTTACCATAACAACTTCTTCAGAAGACATTCCAACCATAGGTAAAACTTTAATGGCTCTATTACTTGCATCAAATTCAACTGGTAAAGTTATCAATGAAAATAAAACAACAAAAGAAAACAATATTATACCAGCATATAAAAGTGTAGGGGTAGAAAAAATTAAACCTATTATAAATATAATCCAAGATAAATTACCGCCAAAATTTGCGAAAGGAACAGAAAGGTTCCTTAATACTAAAGGTTTATAAGATTTTTGATCTTGAACAGCATGTCCAACTTCATGAGCAACAACGCCTAAAGCAGCTACAGAAAAAGAATTATAAGTAGCATCAGAAAGCCTTAGAACTTTATTTTGTGGATCATAATGATCAGATAAAAAACCTGTTACTCTTTCAACTTTTACATCGAAAAGACCTAAAGAATCAAGAAGTCTTCTTGCAAATTGTGCTCCATTCTCTCCTAAAGAAGATCTCTTTCTTGAGAATTTATCAAAAGTACTCTTTACGGTAATTTGAGCCCATAAAGAAAGCAAAATTGCTGGAACTAATATTAAAAAAGTTGGGTCCCAAAATAACATTTTAGTACACCTCCGTCAATAATTATTTATATCTTCTACATAAAACAAATAATTTTTTAGATATTCTGTTTCAAAAATATTTGTACAAACTGGATGATCGGGTGATTGAACACCTTTATTTATTAATTTTAATGATTTATTAGTATTTTCAGCAGCTTCAAAAATAGTTTTAAAAAATTCTTCTGGATAAATTATTTGAGTACATGAAGAAGTATTTAATAAACCTCCATTTTTAGTTATTTTTAAAGCTCTTAAATTGATCTCTTTATACCCTCTAAATGCATTTGGTTTACTTTTTCTTGATTTTGCAAGTGAAGGTGGATCAATTGATGTAATATCAAACATTTTACCGCTTTCATCCATCATTCTTAAATAATCAAAAGCATTAGAATGAATCAAATCATATCTATTAGAACTAATATTATTATTTTTTAAAATTAATTCTAAAACTTCAAGAGCTCTTTCCGAAAAATCAACAAAAGTAACATGATTTGCTCCTCCACATAATGCATGTATACCAAAATTTCCAGTGTAAGAAAAAGCATCTAAAACATTTTTATCTTTACAAAATGTCATAAAATTTAAAGCATTTAATCTTTGATCTAAAAAAAATCCAGTTTTTTGACCTTTTAAATCACTAAAAAATTTTATATTATTCAATTCAAATTCAAGTAAATCAGGTCCATTGCCATGTACCCATCTATCATAATAATCAAAACCTTCAATTTTAGAACTTTTTTCATCATCCTTTTCATAAATACCTTTAGGATTAAAAATTTCTATTAAGGCCTTTAAAATGTCAAATTTATACTTAAAAATACCTAAAGTATTAACTTGAATTACTAAATAATCATTAAATTTATCTACAATCAGTCCTGGTAATCCATCTGCTTCACCAAAAATCAATCTGTAAGAATCAGAAAAATTCAATAAATTTTCTCTATAATTTTTGGCTCTTAGGATTTTATTTTTAAAAAAATCAAAATCAATAGTTTCATTTTTTTTAGTTAAAAGCCTTATTCTTATCAAAGAATTTGAATTATAATACCCTTTTCCCACAAAATTCTTATTATAGAAAACATCAACAATATCGCCATCTACAACATCTACATCATTCAAAATTTCATTAGAATAAATCCATGGATGTCCATTTAAAATTCTTGATTTAATATCTTTTTTTAAATTAATAATCATTTACAAACCTCCGAATAAAATGAAAAAATATCATCATAGGTAAAAGTAGCTGGAGTTTTTTTTATGTGTTTTGAATTCAAAGCATTTTTAGTAAATGAATCTATATCTTCACTCTTAAGTTTAGTACAATATCTATCCAAATTTAAATCATTTATAAAATTATTAAAATCTTCAAAAGAATAAAAAACATCATATAATGTATCTAATTTTTGAGGATTCTCAGAATTAATTTTTCTAATTACAGGCAATTGAAATAAGGCCGTTGCAACACCATGTCTAATACCATAATTAGAAGTTAAACCATAACCAAGTACATGAGGTAAAACAGTTCCTGTTTGAGAAATAACCATACCTGCATACATAGAAGCCAAAGAAAGATCATTTCTCAAAGAAAGATCATTTAAATTACTTTCAGAACTCAAAATAATTGGTAAAGTATTTTTAATCAATTCAAGAGATTTTTTAGCAAATAGATCAGTTAAATCTGTTGAAGTATTTGAAATTAAACCTTCTATTGAATGAGACATAGCGTCAACAGCTGTTGTTAAAGTTAAATCAAAATTTAATTCCAAAGTATATTTTGGGTCTACAAAACTAATATATGGAAAAGTTTTGAAATTTCCAAACCCTCTTTTATTGTTATTCATATCCGTAAGAACAGAATATTGAGTAACTTCAGAACCAGTTCCTGAAGTTGTCGTAATTTCTACAATCTTCAAAGCCTTATCAAAATTATTGTTATAAAGATCTTCAACATCAAAATCAGGATTAGCTATTAAAACAGCAAGAGCTTTAGCTGCATCCATAGGACTTCCTCCGCCAATACCTATTATAAAATCTACATTATTTTTAATACCAAAATTTTTAGCTCTTTCTATTATTTCAAAGTTGGGATTTTCACTCACATCATCAAATAGTACATGATCTATATTATACTTTTTTAAAACTGAAATTATATCATTATAAGCACCAGTTTTTTTAGCAGAAGACTTACCAGTTACAATCAAAGCTTTTTTACCTATATCTAAAAAATGATTATCATAATTAGAAATACAATCTATACCAAAAAAAACTTTAGTAGGATTAAAAAAAGAAAAATTCATACTATCATCCCCCTTTAAATACTCTAAATATTTTAACATAATATTGTTTAATATA
>NZ_JASUSU010000029.1:0-35762 GCF_030445905.1 Oceanotoga sp.
TCCAAGTTTTTCCCAATAAGGAAATACATCATCAAATGTTTCAGGCTGTAATGAAACAACTGTAATTCCAAAAGCTTCTAATTTTTCAACTAAATCACCATATCTTCTATAAATCATAGGTCTTATTAATACAAGATCTGGATTTAAAGAGATAAATTTTTCAACATCTTCTTTATAACTTATTGCTGGAAGATTTTTAAAATTTGGTGGAAAAGCTTCACTAGTTGATACAGCTATTAAAGAATCCTTTGCTTCCATATAAAATATGTTTTCTGTATGACCTCCATACAATGAAATTATTCTTTTAAAAGGTTTATCAACCTTTATTACATTTCCAGAATCATCTGTAAATGTATATGGATATGCAAATGATAAAAGTGTGATCAATAAAAAGATAAATAAAATACTAAATTTTTTCATATAAACTTTCCTCCTCTGGTATAATGGAAATTATTTTATTTTTGTTTTTAAATATTTTAAAATTCATATTATATAAATTAAAAAGATTATCCTCATTTATCGTTTCTGATAAAGGTCCTTTTGTTATTATTTGACCATTTTTCATAAATATTAATTCATCGCAATAATTTATTGCACAGTTAATATCATGAAATATAGAAATTACAGTTTTATTTTGAGTTTTAACTAAATTTTTCATATCTTTTAAAAGCATATGAGTATAATAAATATCAAGATTTGAAGTGGATTCATCTAAAAGTACTATTGGAGTATCTTGAACAAGTGCTTTTGCAAAAAATACTCTTTGCTTTTCTCCTCCACTTAATTCCATAACTGAATTATTGTTTAAAAGGTTAAAATTAAATTTGTTATATATTTTATCAACCATTAAATAATCTTCTTCAGAATATCCTTTTAAAAATTTTTTGTGTGGATGACGTCCCATCAAAAGTATTTCTTTTATTGAAAAAGGAAAATCAAGATAAAAATTTTGTGGAACTAATGAAATCATTTTGGCAACTTCTTTTAAATGTAATTCTTTTATATTTTTCCCGTTTAAAAAAACTTTACCTTTATAATTATTTTTAATTGCCGAAATTATATCTATAAAAGTACTTTTACCCGCACCATTAGGGCCAAGTATTCCATAAAATTTTCCTTCTTCAAAACATAAATTCACATTTTTTAATATTTCATGTTCATTTATTGAATAATTTAGATTCACTGTTTCGAGTATCATTAAGAATGCCTCCTTATTTTCTTTCTCATAACGAAAACAAAGAAAGGTGCTCCAGTTAGAGAAGTTAAAATTCCAATAGGCAATTCTACAGGAAGAATTATTCTTATAAAATTATCAGCAAATGATAATAATAAAGCTCCCACTAAAGGGGTATAAAAAATCAATTTTTTATTATCAGAACCCCATATAAATCTACATATATGTGGTATTATCAAACCAACAAAACCAATTATGCCTGTCCTTGAAACTACAATAGCACTCAATAAAGAAGCTATGATGAGCAAAAAAACTCTTATTAAAGTTGTATTTATTCCTAAATTCTTTGCATTTCTGTCTCCAAGAGATAGAATATTCATCTTATCTGCAAAAAAATATATAATTATTAAAGTTGGAAAAAATACTGAAGAAATCATTATAAAATCATCCCATGATTTTGAAGTAAAAGATCCCATCAACCAAAATACTATTGAGCCAACTTCTTCATCAGCCAAATATTTCATAAAACTCAAGCCGGCAGAAAAAAATGAATTGACAATTATTCCAGATAATATTAATGATGTTTTAGTTATTTTTTTATTTGTATATGATATACATAGAGTTAATATTAAACTTAAAATTGCAAACATAAAGGAAAAGAAAGATATTGTAAAAAGACCAAAAATTTGAATATTAAATAATAAAGCTAAAGCTGCTCCAAATGAAGCTCCTGATGATACTCCTAATATATAAGGATCTGCGAGAGGATTCAATAAAACAGCTTGAAATATTAATCCAGATAAACCTAAAGCTGCACCTGCTATTGTAGAAGTCAATATTCTTGGTATTCTAACTTCAAAAATAACATACCAAAATTTCATGAATTCATCTTTTAAAGAATTATTAGATATTTCAGAAAAAATCATTTTTATAGTTGTAAAAAATGGTATTTCAATAAATCCTTTTGAAGTATAAAAAACAATACTTATAAAAAGAAGTAAAAATAATATTAAATAAGATATATTATATTTTTTCAATAAAATTCACCTTTTTCATAATATATTTTTTTAATTTTTCCATATCATAGAAAATTTTTTTATTTGTGTTTTCTTTATATGATAAAAGAAATATTTCAATATTTTTAGAAAGAAAAAATTCAATTTTTTCTTTTGTTTTTGATTGAGAACCAGAATCTTTTATTAAAACACATGAAATATCATATTTTTTAATTATTTCTTCAAACCATTCAATATCGAATATTTTAGAAGGTTCAAAATTAAAGTTTATACCATAATTAATTTTTTCAATACTTCTACTGACTATTAAAAAGTTATTAATATCAGAAATTTTATTTAAACTTTTAATTATTTCAGTTGTTCCTTTATAACCCATTAAACTTAGGATTTTAGTATGTTTTTTTATTATGTTCATTGTCATAGTGTCATAACCATAATATTTTTTATCAAAGTTTGAAGATCCTCTGGAAAATCTTAAAACTTTATTTTTAGGTAAATTTATATATAATTTTTTTATATTTTTTGCAAATGGATGAGACATATCTATCAAAAGATCATAGAAATAAGTTTTATCAGTTTTTACAATAATTTTATTATTAAAAAATCTTATACTATTAATTCTTGAATTAATAGTATTATTATTAAATTTTGAATATATATTTTTGAAATGTATATTGAATTTGATATTTTTATCATATAAAAAATTTGCCAATTCTTTTGATTCAGAAGTGCCTCCAATTATTCCTATTCTCATTTAACATAGCCTCTTGGGACAACTAATTTTTCATTTATTTTAATAGTTTTTTCGTCACAAAAATATACAACACTCATCATATCAACTGAATCTATCCAATCATAATTGTCACAATGACTTATTAATATCTGTTGTGAATCCATAAAGGCATTTTTTACTACACATACATAAAAATTATTTCTTATATTCTTGAATATATCAAAAGCTTTTTTTAATTGCCAATCTCTTGTTTTACTTTTAGGATTATAAATTACAGTAGAAACACCGCTTTCAGCAAAACATTCAAGCCTTTTAACTATAGTTTGCCAATCTACTAATATATCACTTAAACTTATCACTGCATAATCTAAAGTTAAAGGTGAGCCTATTATAGATGCAGCTGAATTAGCAACTGTAATTCCAGGAATAATTTCTATATCAACTTTATAATTTTTTGAAAGTTCTAAAGCTAAAGAAGCCATTCCATAAACTCCAGAATCACCACTTGATATAAGACTAACTTTTTTACCGGATTCAGAAAGTTCTAAAGCTTTAATTACTCTTTCAGTTTCTGTTCGCATACCAGTACAAATATATTCAGCATGTTTAAAATCATTTTTAATTCTTTCTACATATTTTGAATAACCCACAATTATGTCAGAATTATTTAATATTTCAATAGATTTCTTTGTCATAAATTCTATATTATTTGGTCCTATACCTACTATAAATAATTTATTATTCATAAAAAACCTCCGGAACTTCTTCAATTTTATAATTATTCAATCTCCACAAAGGAGCTGAAATTTCATATATAACAAATTTCGAATTATTATTTTTGCCTTCAAAAACTTTATTTCCATTAAAAGAGCCTAAAAAGGCAGATGGTTCTGATACTGCTATTGCATTTGTAGCTCTTTTTACATATTCATTCCCCTTTATATTTAGGAATCTTGCAGCCTTATTTAAAGAATTCGATGTAAAAGAATTGGAATTATAAATATTATTTAATCTTAAAAATCTATGAAAAGTTTTTGTATTCCATTTTTTTTCTATTGAAGCAACATTATTTATTCTATTTAAAAAATATTTTGGTACTGTCTCATGAAATTCTTTATTTAATGTTTTAAAATCAGTATTTTTATGAAAACCGATTCCAAGAGTATACTTTTTTGAAAATAAAGAAATATTTTTATCTTCTCTATCTAAATAGATAATAGGATTTTCAGAAATCTTGAAATTTTTTGGTATATAAAAATTTTTAAAATCTTTGCTAACAGGCAAATATTGATTATTTAAAATATAATTATTTATATATAATATATGTTTTTTTTCTACAAAAAGATTATTATCTCTGCAAAATAAATCTAAACCAGTTAATCCGTTTATATCTGTTGAGGTGGTATAAACAAAATTTGAATTAGAATTAATTGATAAAAGTTCTCCAATTCTATGACCACCTGCCATATGTGAACCACATAATAAAGTTAAATTTTTAAATTTTTCATCGTATACAAATATTGAAGGATCAGTTGTTTTATCTTTTAAAAAATCAGAAATCATTCTTACAACAATACCAGAACTTCCTATGAATATTATTGAATCGAAGAAATCAAAAGCCATCTTTATTTTTTCTTTTAAAGAGCCTTTTTTTATTTCAAATATATTTAATTCATTGAAAAATCTTGGTATTTTTATTTTTCTTATCGAAATTAAGCAAATTTTCATGACTCTATCTCTGTTCTACAACCATGAGAAAATTTTTTATCATATAATTTGGACTTTATATTTTCTTTTTTAAAAACCATAAAAAGTGTTAAAAGGGAAGGAAAATCTATATCATTCCAATCTTTTAATTGTTTTAATTCTATTCTTTCATCCTCTCTTGAAAGTTTATGACCAATCGCAAGATA
This sequence comes from Oceanotoga sp., assembly GCF_030445905.1. Lineage (NCBI taxonomy): Bacteria > Thermotogati > Thermotogota > Thermotogae > Petrotogales > Petrotogaceae > Oceanotoga > Oceanotoga sp. Next base: position 4,837 of record NZ_JASUSU010000029.1, read on the forward strand.
AGCATCTTCTGTATAATATTTTTTCAATAAATTTAGTACTTCATATGGTTTTGAACCAGAAAGATATATTGCACATGAAGGTTGTTCTTTTAAAAAATTTTCAATATTTTCAGGAACTTTTGTTCTGCCCTCTAATCTTGTTATAACTATTGATTGAACTATTTCAGGTGAAGTTAATTCTATAGCTAATTTAGATGCAAAATAAGAATAAGCACTTATTCCTGGAATAACTTGATAATCTAATCCTAATTCTTTAACAGCATTTATTTCTTCATCTATTGCTGAATAAATAGCTGTATCTCCTGAATGAACTCTTGCTATATTGCTGTCTTTAAACTTATTGAATATAAATTTTATATCTTCTAATGTCATAGAAGCACTGTTAAATATATTTACATGATCAACTAAATCTAATACTTCATTGGATACTGTAGAACCAGCATATAACAAAACATCTGATTTTTTTATTAAATTAAATCCTTTCACAGTTAAAAAATCTACACTTCCAGGACCAGCACCAATAAAATTAATCATTTTTTTCACCTCTTATACAGTAAAATACATGTTCGCCTTTAAAGGCAGATTTTTCACCTAATTTGTTATTCGAAAATTTTGTATACATATCATACTCAAAGTTAAAATTTTCTATAGAAAGTATCATATTTAAACTTTCTAAAGTAGTTACAGAAGAAATTAATAGACTATTCTTTTTCATTTTAGATGTTATTTTATTTAAAGCTTCTAAATTTATTCCTCCACCTAAATGAACTATGTCTGGAGATTCGTATTCATCTAAGATATCTATAAAATCTTTATTTATTGCTTCTATTTCAGGATTAAGGTTTGTATTCAATTTTAAACTTTCAAATCTATCATAATCTTTTTCAAATGCATATATTAAACAATCTCTATTAAAAAAAGAAGAAATGAATAAAGATGTTGCTCCGCTACCAGCTCCTAAATCCCAAATTACATCATGTTTTTGTTTTCTATTTAAAGTATTCAATAAAATAAATCTACTCCATTCTCTTGAAACTGGAATATTTTTAGTTGAAAGATCTGAATTTTTAGGAAATAAATTTATAAAATCATTTTCTTGAGGTATTAGAAGAAGAATCCAACGTCCTTTTTTGAAATCTATAGGCGTATTTGATTTAAACTCAAATATTTCTTCATTTTTTGTACCGAGTTCAAATCCAGCTACTATGTCTACTTTTATATTTTTTAATATATTAAATAAAGAATCATAATCTTTTTTATTTTTTACAAAATATGCAATTTGATGATTATCATTCAATGTTTTAAGGACATCATTATAAGTTTTTCGAAGATTATGTGAATTATGACCACTTATATAGCGAACACTATTCATAGGATATTTAGCCTTTTGGCATAAATAATTTATTGAAGATGGTGAAATTAAAACTTCATATTCATTTTTTGAAAGTTTATCCATAATTCTTTTTGAATATGAAAACATTAAAGGGTTTCCAGAAACCATTAAAACAGAAGTTTTAAATGTTTTCATCTGAGATATTAAGTCAATTACATTTTCATCTTTTAATGAACTATATATATCCATTACATGATATTTTGCATTTGGATTTAATTCCTTAGACATACCCAAAGAAAAATTAAAACCAGCAAAAAAATCGGCTTTTTTTATTATTTCGAGTTGTTTTTGAGTTAAATTTTCAATTTTATTGATCTGTGTTCCTAAAATATAAATAATTTTGCTCATCTCCTCTATGTGAAATTATCTGAGTTTTATCACATAAAGAAATAACAAATTCGGCATTGAATTTATTACTTAATTTATGGGATATATATTCAGACACAAATATAAAAAATTTTTTGATATTTATATCATTATTCTTTAAAATATCCAAAAAATTATAAATAGTTTTTAAATTAAGTATTTTGTCAATGACCTCTTTGTCATATTTTTCAGTAAACAAAATATATAAAAGGGCTAATAATTCATTTTTTGAATCTGTATACCTACTGTCTGTATTAAGATTTAAACCGGCAAGTTTTATTAATTTTTGAAAACTACCAAGTATATGTATTTTTTTAATACCCATTTCCAATGATTTTTCTATAGAATAACCGATATGATTTCCACATAATATATAATCCTCTTTAAAAAAAGAATATTTTTTATATATTGAAAGCCCTTTTCCACCTAATAATAAAGTAATTGTATCGAATTGTTTTGAAACAATGCTAATATGAGGGATCAAAGATTCTTTCCATGCGTTTTCATTCATAGGTTCAACAATTCCAGTAGTTCCTAAAATGGATATTCCATCAATTATGCCAAGATTTTCGTTTAAGGTTTTTTTTGCGAGAATCTCACCATTTTTTACATTTACTATAACTCTGCCATTCTTAATATTCTCTTCATTTAAAACTTTTTTCATCATCTCACGAGGAATTGGATTAATAGCAAATTCTCCTTTGCTTATATCGAGTCCATCTTTGGTGATCTTTCCTACTCCTTCATAAGAATCAAAAATTATATTATTTAAATTTTCATATTTAAAGGAACAATAAATCAAACATTGATTTGTTATATCGGCATCATCACCGGCATCTTTCTTTACAAAAGCATATTTTAAACCTGAAATAATTTCATATTTATATATTGGAATATTTATTAATTCTCCATTAGGTAATTCTATATTTACATTGTCTGGTTTTATATTATACTTATTAAAAAGAACAGAGGCTTTTAAAGCCGCAGTGGCTGCAGTGCCAGTTGTGAAACCACGTTTTAATTTTTTACCATTTACATTTACATACCATTCCATTTTATAAAGACCTTATTAAAGCATTAAAAATGGCTACAGCTATTGTAGAACCACCCATATTTCCTGGTAATGTAATAAAACTGTGTTGTGATTTCATTAAAGCTTCTTTGCTTTCTGCCGCTCCTACAAAGCCTACTGGAACTCCAATAATAAAAAGTTTCTTTTTGGATTCAAGCAACTTAAAAAGTGCAGTAGGTGCATTTCCAACAATAAAAATACCATCTTCCATTTCAAGTGCTTTCTCCATAGATAAATAGGCTCTCGATATGCCAGTTAATTTAGATTTCTTCGATATAGCTTCATCGCTAATAAAACAGTCTATATTTAAATTTTTTACAAAATTCTTTGATAAACCGCTTTTTATCATATTTACATCTGTGTAAATTTTCTTATTTTGAATTTTTCTTTTAAAAAAATCAAAATAATCTTCAGAAAAATAAAGCTTGTTCCACATATCAAGATTTCCTGTGGTGTGAATGACCCTTTTTATTACATTTGATTTTATAGGGTCTACATCGTTTAGTTTTTCTCCTAAAGCTTCTGTAATTATTTCAAAGCTTCTTTTTTCGATATTTTTAGGATTTACAATATAGTTATGCATTTGTATACCAACTCCCATAACAAAAATCCTTGCTTTTCACACCAAGAAAAAGCAAAGTTACGAACTTAAAAGGTAGGTCTCCCGACTTACAGATCATTTTACTAATCAAGCCTTCCCAGTTAAAAACCAGTGGCATTTATGATTTTCATCCCTGCATACGGTGGCTGGGCCGCTTAGGATTTTCACCTAATTCCCTGTTATACACCTTAAAAGTTTATATATTAAATTTTACCTATTTATCTATACCTTTTCTGGATAAAACACCTTTTGAATAATAATGTTTTATCTCTTTCATTTCAGTTACAAGATCGGCTCTTTCTATTATTTTTTCATCAGCCCATCTTCCAGTCAAAATTATTTCTGTTTTTCCATTACTATTTATAGCATCTAAAACTTCTTCGGCTGTTAAAAGATTAAATTTAATAGCGATATTTATTTCATCCATGACTATTAAATCATATTTTTGAGAAATAATTTTTTCTTTTACATCGGCAAGTGCTTTTTTTGCAGCATTTATATCTTTTGTTTCTGGAGATCTTCTTATAAAAAATCCTTCTCCATACTGTACAATATCAATATTATCAAAATAATTAGAAATTGACAACTCTGATGAGTCCCTATTTTTTACAAATTGAGCTACAAAAACTTCTTTATTCGATAAAATGCTTCTCAATACAACACCAAAAGCAGCTGTAGTCTTTCCTTTTCCATTGCCGGTATAAACATGAATCATTCCATTTTTCATAATTATACCCCCAATATATTAATAATTTAAGCTATAAAATAATACCAAAAAGTTAATAATTTGTCAAAGGGGAAAAATATTTTTTGATATAATTAATTTATGTAAAAAAATGAATTTATTTTTTAACATAAGCTTGACTTATACAAATATATATGGTAGAATTAAGTAGGAAAAACTACAATAGGAAGTGATTTATATGGAATTATCAGAGAGTCTTGAAAATTATTTGCTTGCTATATATGAAGCACAACTTGAAAACAACATTGCAAGAGTTAAAGACATTACAGAATTGATGTCTGTAAAACATACTTCTGCCATAGACGCAATAAAAAAATTAAAAAGTATTTCTTTTGTTACTTATGAAAAAAGAGGTTATGTAAAATTAACTCAACCCGGAATAATAGAAGCTCAAAAAATATATAAAAACAGAATGACTATAAGAAGTTTCTTGATGAATGTTTTGGACATATCCCCTTTTGAAGCAGAAGAATTATCATGTAAAATGGAACATATAAAGTCTGAAAAGCTCATTCAATCTATGGATATTCTAAGAAATTTTATAGAAAGCAATACAGAAATAAAAAATAAATATAAGCAGTATATTACTAATTATAAAGATAAATCAAGCACTTTTGAAAAAACTTTAAAAGATTTAAAAGTTGGAGAAAAAGCAAAAGTTCTTGAAGTTAGAGGTAATGAGGCAATAAAAAGACGATTAATGGTAATGGGAATAACCTCTGGAATAGACGTAGAATTATTGAGAAAAGCCCCCTTAGGAGATCCGATTGAAGTACTTATAAGAGGCTATAATGTTGCAATAAGAAAAACCGAAGCTGAAAATATTATTTTAGAAAAATAGACTGAAAAGTCTATTTTTTTTATTGACAAAGTAAATTAAAGGTGGTAAAATAATGTAGAACTAACTACAAAAGGAAGATTAAATTGATGACTGAAAATCTTGAACATTATTTAATAGCTATATACAAGCTATATTTACAAAATAAAATAATACAAGTTAGAGACATAACTAATGAAGCGGAAGTGAAACATTCTTCCGTTATAAGTGCCTTGAAAAGACTTGAATCGTATGACTATATAGAGTATATAAAACATAGTCATATAAATTTAACTCAAAAAGGCATAATTAAAGCTTCAAAATTGTATAAAAGAAAATATATAATGAATAAATTTTTGTTGGATTTTTTAAATTTTAGTGAAAAAGAGGCGGATGAAGTTTCTTGTAAAATAGAGCATATAAACTCAAAAAATTTTTTAAATTCTATAGAATTATTAGAATCTTTTTTTGAAGAAAATGAAAATTATAAAATCGAGTTTCAAAAGCATTTGAAATCTATCAATTTAAAGGAGGAATAAAATGCCTTTAGTATTTGCAAATATTGGAAATTTTATAGTTGAAAAAATAAGTTCAGGTCTTATGATGAAAAGAAGACTTGCAAAAATGGGAATAATAGAAGGAAAAAATATAGAAGTTTTGAGTGGGAATTTTGGAGGCCCTATAATTATATTGGTGGATGGAAGTAGATATGGAATAGGTCAAAATATGGCTAAAAGGATTTTTGTTAAAAACATATAAAATATTATTTTTTTATTTTTTTAAAATTAGGGAGGACTAACAATGTTTCTTGATGAATGTGAAGTAGGATATTCAGGCAAAATAAAAAAGCTTGAAGGAAATTTAAAAGTCAGACAAAGACTTTTAGCAATGGGATTAACACCAGGAATAGAAATATTACTCGTGAGAAAAGCGCCTTTGGGAGATCCTTTAGAAATAAAGATAAGAAATTATTCTTTAAGTCTTAGAAAAGAAGAAGCAAAATATATAGAGATAACCGGAGGCGATAGAGTATGAAAACAGTTGCTTTATGTGGTAATCCAAACAGTGGAAAAACTACAATTTTCAATGCTTTAACTGGAAGTCATCAACATGTAGGGAATTGGCCAGGAGTTACTGTTGAAAAAAAAGAAGGAAAACTTAAATATAATGATGAAGAATATAGAATAGTAGACCTTCCTGGAACATATTCTCTTACAGCTAATTCTATGGATGAAAGAATTGCAAGAGATTTTTTGATAAAAGATAATCCGGATTTAATAGTAGTTGTTGTAGATCAAACTAATATTGAAAGAAATATGTATTTAGTTACAGAGATCATGGAAATGCAAAAAAACACTCTTTTAGTTTTTAATATGAGTGATGAACTTGAAAAAAGACAGATAAAGATAGATATAAATTCAATATCAAAAGAACTTGGAATTCCAATCGTAAAAACATCTGCAAATAAAAAAATTGGTTTAGAAGATTTAAAGAAACAGATTGAAGGATCTTTAAAAAGCCCTCAATATCCAGAGAATTTAAATTATGATGAGAGTTTTGAAAATATCCTAAGTCAGATAAATAATATTATTGAACAAGAAAAAAATATATCTGAAAAATCTAAAAGATGGGTTTCTTTAAAACTTATAGAAGGTGATGTTGAATTTAGAGAAGATATCTCTAAAGATAATTTGACCCAAATAGATAAATTGATAGCTCAATTAGAAAAACAAAATGATGATGATGCAAGTATTATTGTATCTGAAAAAAAATATGATTTTATAACAAAAATATCTGGAAAGTATGTTAAAAGAAAAAATTTAGTTAATAATACTTCTGATAAAATAGATAAAATAATAACTAATAGATGGTTGGGTATACCTATATTTTTGATTATAATGTTTGCTATATTTACTTTGACTTTTACAATTGGTGATGTTTTTAATGGAATGATAGATGATGGCTTTGCATCTTTGGGAGATTTAGTTTCTACAAAATTACCAGATAATTTATTGACAAACTTTATTGTAAATGGATTAATAGGTGGAGTTGGTTCAGTATTAGTTTTCGTGCCTAATATATTTTTATTGTTTTTATTTATATCTTTTCTTGGCGATATTGGATATATGTCAAGAGCTGCTTTTGTTATGGATAAATTAATGACAAAAATCGGACTTCATGGAAAATCATTTATACCTATGATACTTGGTTTTGGGTGTAGTATACCAGCTATAATGAGTACAAGAACTCTTGAATCAAGAAAAGATAGGATAATAACAATACTTGTCACTCCTTTAATGTCTTGTAATGCAAGATTACCTGTATATATATTGATTGCCGGAATATTCTTTCCAAAACATGCAGGTTTAGTTATATTTTCACTTTATTTATTAGGAGTTATTCTTGCTATAATAATGGCAACTATATTTAATAAAACTATGTTTAAAAAAGAAGAAAGCGTATTTATAATGGAATTACCTCCATATAGATTACCAAGTTTAAAAGCTATACTACTTGAAGCTGGAAGAAGAACTATGATGTTTATAAAAAAAGCTGGAACTATAATATTTGGTACAGTTATAGTTATATGGATTCTTGCAACATTACCATCTGGAGTTGAATATGCATCAGAAAGCTCTATAATTGGACATATAGGCTCTGTTATTGCTCCTATATTCAAACCTTTAGGTTTTGGATTTTGGCAAGCAGGAGTTTCTTTAATATTCGGATTTTTAGCAAAAGAAATTGTTATAGGAACTATGGGAACTATATTTGGAGGAGAAGATGTTTTAACTACAGTACTTCCACAGTATTTTAATGCTGCAAGTGCGTATGCATTTTTAGTATTCACATTGATATATACTCCATGTGTTGCGACTATTGGGGCTATAAAACAAGAAATAGGTGCAAAATGGGCTTGGTTTAGTGTGATATATACTTTTGTTCTTGCTTATGTAGTTTCATTTATTGTATATAATATAGGATTATTATTTATATAATAAAAATTGGACCTTTAAAGGTCCAATTTTTTTGATTTTTTATTGATATACATTCTTTCATCGGCTAAATCTATTAAATCTCGGGCATTTAATCCTTCATTTGGTTTGTATATAGAAATTCCAAAACTAAATTCTAAATCGTATTTTAAATTATTTTTTAATTTTATCTTCGAGGCATTTTCTTTTATAAGATCTAAAGTTTTATCAATATAATAAAAATCTGATGAATTTATTATTATTATAAATTCATCGCCACCAAATCTACAGAGTATATCATCTTTTCCTAAAGAATACTTTATGGCTTTTGAAACATTTAACAGATATTTATCACCTTCGCTATGACCATAATTGTCATTAACACTCTTTAATTTATCAAGATCAATAAATATCAATGAAAACATTGTATCTTTTTGATTTGAAAGCTTTATATGATCTTTTATAAATTCAAAACATTTTCTTCTATTATAAGTATTAGTTAAATCATCTTTGGAGGCTAATTTTAAAAGTTTAATTTCCGCAATTTCTTTTTGTCTTATATTATAAGATAATTTTTTATTTAGTTCCATAACTAAATTCATATCTTTTTTTAATTTATCTATTAAATCATTATATGAATATATGATATCATCTATTTCTTTTATTTTTACTTTAGGGGCTTTAATTATCTTTTCTTTATGTATTATATTTTCATGAAGTAATTTTAGAGGTTTAATTAGCATTTTTAAATTTTTTGTCTGTATTGTATACATTATAAACAATACGATTATTGAGATTATTATAAATAAAAGACATAAATAAGATTTATATTTTGAAATTTCATTAAAATCCATATCAAGTTTTATCAAAAAATTATAATCATAGTCAAAAGAATTTTCTTTGTTCAGTTTAAAAGCTCTATATATAGAATTTATGTTATTATTTTTTCTTAAAATAAAAAAATTATCTGAATCTTTAATATTAAAAAAAGAATTTTTATCTTCTATTGTTGCATAATTATCATCTATATAAGATTTATAATATTTATTAAATATGTTTATTTTTTTTACATATGATTTTTCCTTATTATCTATAGAAAATTGATTCAAAAAATTTTCTATAAATGAATCACTTATTTCAATACCTATTTCGAAAATGAAATCTTCTGATATCCTTAAAAAACTATAAAATCTTGTTTTATTAAAATCTATAAAAAAATTTGTTTTTTGAATATTATATTTGTTCGTTTCTAATTTTAAGATACTATTCATCATTTCAGGATATTTACTCTTTAAATCCATATTTAAATCGTTTGTATAATCAGTTTGTATTATGATTCCGTCATTGTTTATAATATAATAATTTATGTTTGTAATATCGGGTGTAATATAATCATTTTTTATACTTTCAAATTTTTTTATGTTATTTTCTATATTCGTAGAGTTTAATTCTGTTAAATGATTTAAAATAGCTTTTGAAATTATATAATATTTTTCATCATTAGAATATAAAGTGTTTTCAAGTTGATTTATATATACATTCAGACTATACATTATTTCATTTTCCATAGAAGGTAATATTTTATAATCAAAGAAATAATTTATTATCAAAGTCATAATAGATATTATGATTATATATATTATTATAAATGTAAATATGAACTTTTTCATGAAAATATTCTGCAAAGAAAATTTACTCATAATCACCACCCTCAAAAACTCCCCATTACATTCTAATATTTATTTATTAAATATAAGTAAAATAAAAAATATGAATACATTAAATTAAAATAAAAAATTAACTTTTAATTTAATAAAAAAAGAAGATTTTATTTAATAAAATCTTCTCATTTATAAATGTTATCAAAATTTTCATCCATCTCATCTTTAGTAAGAATTCTTGAACGTATTTTTGCATCTTTTATATTGAGTTTATTCATTATATATATTGCAACAAAATATTCAAAAGGAAGCCAGCTCACATGACCTATTGGAATTGGATAATATTTACATCCTTTAAACTCTTTTAAAAGACTTTTTCGACTTTTTATTGATAAAGTCTTATCGAATAAAGCTTCAAAAAAAGTCACTTTTTTATAATCTATCAAATGTGCATAGGATAATGGATCTATTTTAAATATAGGATGTATATCACTATTTATTATTTCATCTAAAGTCATTTTTTTTATCGAATCTAAATTTTCATTGTATATTGAAAACATTTTTTGTGGTTCATTTAGATGATTTTCCATTTTGAATCCTTTTTCAATCAATTTTCTTATAAATTTTGTAGCAGGAGATCTATACATTATTTCTGGCAAATGTCCACCTGTTGTTAATAATATCAATTCGCTTATTCTACTATCAATAGAAGATACAATTGTAGAAAGCATTCCGCCAAGACAATATCCTATGAGAGCATTATTTTTATTCCATAATCCATGATCTTCGAGCAGATCTAAAGTTGTTCTTATATCTAATATTCCATTTTCCCAAAAATTATACATTATGTTTATATCAGGCCATAAATAATTTCTACCACTTACAGATTTATCATCTACCCTTGTGTAATTTCCGGGAAGTATCAAAACAGATGAATTTATTCCAACGGATGCCAGATGTCTACCCATCCATAATAAAAATTTTATATTAGAACTTCCCAGTCCATGAACTATTAATACAGAAGCATATACTTTATCTTTTGGTTCAAAATTATAAACTTCTACAGTTTCAGTTCCTTTGCTTATATTTTTATACATCGATTTATATCTAATATAATTACATCTATAATGTCTACCCTTAAATATATATCCACTCATAAAATCAATTTTTTTTCTCTCATAATTAAAATCAATATTTCTTTTCATTTTCATTCATCCTCTTTATAAAAGAAGTAGTTTTATTTATTATTTTTATTGTTTGAAAATCTTTTAATTGAAATTCAAAAGTATGTCCACCATTTTTATGAACAAGAAATTCAAAAGGTACATTATACTCTTTCAATTTTCTTATAGATTTTACAGAAGAATTGAATGGAACGACTTCATCTTCTTTACCATGAACAAATAATACAGGAACCATATTTTTAGAGAACCAATGCATTGGAGAAAAATAAATATATTCATCTTCTTTATCTTTATTAGTTCCTTTCATGGTTGTTATTACAGAAAATTTAGCAAATAAACTTTTATTTTCTTTATCAAGAAGATCTGTGAGATCAGTGGGAGTATAATAAGCTACAACAGATTTTATACCTTCCATTTTTTCTTTATTTTTTAAAAAACTATAAAATGATGAATATAATAAAGCTAAATGTCCACCAGCTGAAAGACCCATTAAAGTTATTTTTTTAGTGTTTAATCTCAATTCTTTACTATTAGATCTTATAAAATCTAAAGCATCTGAATAATCGGATAAAATATCCATCATTTTATTAGAAAATCCAAATCTATAATCAACTGATACTATTGCAAATCCTTGAGAAGCAAGATATTTACACCAAGAAACATTATTGGGCTGATTTCTAAAACCAGATATCCATCCTCCGCCATGAGAAAAGAAAATTACTGGATAGTTGGGTTTAAAATTTTTTGGATACCAAATATCTAATTTTAAATTATTCTTTTCTGCTATTTTATAAGTATAAGTACTCGGACCTTCATAATGATTAGATTCTAAAGGTAATTTACTTGTTAAAATATTTATGATATATATACCAATCCATACGAAAAAACCATAAAATAATACAATCCAGCTTGAAAAAATAGATAAAACGACTAGAAGAGAAAAATAGAATCTTCTTATCAATTTTTTCGATTTAATATAAAAATTTTTTATAGATTTTTTTTTCTTCATTTTTAATCACCCATTAAATTATACAATAATAATGATAAAAATAAAATCCCAAGATTTTATTTCAAATCTTGGGATTTTATATTTTTTATCTATATCAATCTACTGGTATAGCCATTATCCATTCAACTGCCCAGTCATTAATATTGAAAATAGAATTATTTGATTCCATAAATTTTAGAAAATCTTTTATCAATGCATTGACTTTTATTTCTTTTATTTGATAAACAGTTAGATTTCTACTCATAGAAGTTTTAAAATATTTATTATCTTCTTTTGGTTTAACTATATATCCTTTATTTATCATATCATTTATTTTATCATATTTTTGTTCTTCTAATGGAAAAGTTATAGGTATTTTAACTGTATTAGAATCATATGAACTATCTGAATTTCCAAGAATTATATAATCTGAAGTTATAGAAATTTTTCCAAATTTTTCCACGTTATACATATCTGCTGTCATTTTATTTCCATCATAAACATATATAAACTTTGAAGAAAAAGATATGATTCCAATAATTAAAATTAAACTTGTAAATAAAATTTTTTTCATTTTATCCCTCCTAAGAGTCTTTTCTTGTTAAAGTTATACCATTAACATAATAATCTGTATTAGGTATTGTAAAACCTGTATCAGCTGAATAAGTTATTTTTGATACTTTATTATTTTCAAAAGTTAAGTGATTATTTCTAATATTGGATTTAAATTTGATAGTTCCATTATTTGCAGGATTATCAATACTTGTAAATTTAATATCAAAGTCTAAATCTATTTCATTATAATTTTCTGAAACTTGTATTTCGGGATTTTCAAATTTAACTCTAGTATCATTATAAAAGTTATCTGATTCTATTTTTACTTTATAAGATCCATCATAACTTATTTCAAGTGTAAAATCAGAATATGTTAAAGCCATATCAGGAGAAGATTTTTGAGATGATGTTTCAAATTTTAAATTATATTCTCCTACTAAAGTATTTGAAGTAATATTTCCACCAGTATTTCCGCCATCAATACCGCCTGGAATTGGTGGTGTACAACTTATCAATAGAAATGTTAGAGTTAGCAAACTTAGAAATAACAAAGTTTTTTTCATAATAGTTAACCTCCTTGGTATTTAAATAAATTATATACTATAAAAATAAATTAAACTATATATTTTTGACATTATGTCATTTTTGAGGTATGAAATACACATTTTTATCTCTAAGCTATTATATCATAATAATTAAAAGGTTTAAGTTAAAATTTAAATTTATTTACTTGTGAAATTAAGCCATCTGATAATGCAGCCAATTCTTCAGAGTTAGCACTTACATGTTGAGCAGCTTCTGATTGATCAAAAACAGCTTTGGTTGCATCTTTTACTTGTGAATTTATTTCTACTATTCCTTTTGCTACTCTGTCCATAGCTGCACTCATTTCTTGAGTACTTGCACTTTGTTCTTCAGATGTAGCAGTTATACTTTCTATCTGTTCATTTATTTGAATTATCTTATCTGAAATAACTTCAAATTCTTTAGCTACTAATGTCATACTTTCATTGGCTTTTTCTATTACATCAGTAGTTTCAAGAGTTGATTTGTTTACTGTATTGGTATCATCTTTTATTTCTAAAAGTATTTGTGATATTTCATTGGTTGCTTTAGCACTTTCTTCAGCAAGTTTCCTTATTTCATCTGCGACTACAGCAAAACCTTTTCCAGCTTCTCCAGCACGAGCTGCTTCAATAGCTGCATTTAAAGCTAAAAGATTTGTTTGTTGAGTTATAGAATCTATAGAATCTACTATTTTACCAACATTTTCTGATTTTTTAGATAAATTGTCAACATTTCTTTGAGAATCTTTTGATTTTTTTGAAGCTTCATTAATTTCTAATGTTATAGCTTTTATTGTTTTTAAACCATTTGTTGTAGAAATTTTGGTGTCTTTAGTCGATGTTAATAATGACTGTGCTGCATTTGATAGTGTAGAAGAACTTGAAGCCATTTCTTCTATTCCACTTGTTATTTCTTCAACGGCAGATGAACTATCTTCTAATTTATTTTCTATAAAATTCATTTGAGAGCTTAATTCTTCAGTTCCTGCTGAGCTCTCTTCGGCTACACTTGCCAAATCATTTGAAGAAGAATTAATATTTTCAGATGCTTCATTTATTGAATTCATTAGTTCTTTTATATTTATTGCCATTTCATTTAAACTGTTGGCTATAATTCCAATTTCGTCTTTCAATTTAGTTTCGAAATTTACATTTAAATCTCCTGTTCCAAATATTTTTATTTTTTCTTTTAATTTTGTTAAAGGATCACTTATTACTTTTTTTACAAAAATAATTCCTATGATTAATGATATTATTATTATTGTTGTTGAGAATATTAGCATCGTTATGAGTACTTGTGTTGCTTGAGATAGAACTTCTTTTGTTTGAACTGAAGTTACCAATATCCAACCATTTTCAAGGGTGTTAAAGTATATAAATCTTTTTTCTTTTGTATTTAAATCAATATATTCAGATTTTCCATTATCATTATTTATACTTTTGAATAGATTACTGTCCGATATTGATTTTCCAATATTTTCAGGAATAGTGTCTATTAATACAGTTCCATCATTGTTCATTATAAACGAGTGAGAAGAGTTGAATATTTCACTGTCTTTAAGAGAGTTTATATATGAAACCATTGAAATATCTATTCCTACAACACCTGTAGTAATATTTGAATTTTTGACTCTTTTAGTAATAGATATTACTAGATCGCCACTCGCTGCATCTACATAAGGATCTGTAAATAATACATCATCGGTGATTAAAGAATTTTTATACCAATCTCTAATTCTTGGATCATAATCATCCGGTAATTTTTGATCTGGTTTCATAAAAAAGACTCCATCTTCTAATCCAATAAATACATTTCTAATATAAGTATATTTTTGTTGAATGTTTGCAAAAGATGTCATTAAAAATGTTTGTTCTGAATTTTTATTTTCTTTAGAGTTTATTACATTTTCTTCATTAGATAAAAATATCATGAATTCTTCGAGATTGGAATTTGTGTTTTCAAAAAAAAGTTTTGTCTTTTCATTTTGTAATAATAATGTTTCATCAACATTAGTTTTTACAGTATTATAATAATTGTAAGTGCTAAAAAAAGATACAATTGCTAAAGGTATGAATGAAATAACAATAATTAATAAAATAACTTTCAATTTGATGCTTTTCATAAAATGCACCTCCCATTTTTTCTGAGAAACCTTTTATTAAAATAATAATAATCGTTTCTTTAATTTATTATATCACATGATATATGAATATGATGTTAAATTTTGAATTATTTATTTAACAGATGATAAAAAATAAATCCTCTATAAAAGAGGATTTATTTTTGTAAAATGTCTAAAATATTTCTTTGTAAGCTCAATTCCAATTCTTTAGCATCTTTTAAAGTAGCAATTTTTGTTTTTTCGGATCCATCTAAAAATATTGGAACACTGAATTTGTTTTTAAGGGCATATTCTATTAAATCGTTTGGACTTAACATCCATCTGAATTTACTATATTTAAAAGGAATATTTATAAATTTTTTATAAGATAAGTATACAAGTTCTGAACATACTAATTCATCTGAATTTTCAAAATCAAATTTGTAATCATATTCTTTTCCATAATGAGAAAATGATTCTAAAACTACTTCAAATATCTCTTCTTGGTTCAGATCTGATCTGACAGCAGCAAAATAATCAGATTCTCCCATGTTTTCTACTTTGTTTATTGATACTCCTTTTGCAATTGCTTCTATTATTGAATAATCATTGTTTTTTAAGTTTTTGTATATTAAAGGAAATTTTTGTTTTATATAATCTGAAAAATTTTTCCCATTTAATTGTTTTATATTTTTAAAATAATCATTCATTTGATCTAAATTGCCAAGATATATTCCAGAATGAGTCCAAAAACTTCCAATTCCTATATTTGTTAATTGCCAGTTAAGTCTTCTTACTATTATATCTCCTGGATTTAATTTTTTTGTTATTAATTTTACTTGACTTTTGTTTATAAATTTATGATTTCTTGGTATATATTGAACTCCAGTTATTGATATTGCTAAATATTTCTGAAGTGCATAAAATGATTCCATTGTCATATTTTCATAGTTTTTATAAAGATTAAAGAAAAGATTATTATTATTTTGAATATTTATTGTGTTTGAAAAAACTGTTATTGAAAGGCTGAATATTAAACTAATCGTTATTAGGTTTTTTTTAAAATTTTTTTTAAATATTATTTTAAATAATTTTATCATTAATAAAGATAAAAAAGTTATATTAGCTATTAATAGAGGAATTGATATTATTATTGTATATTCTTTGAATAAATTTGAACCAGTTATTAAAAAAGCAAGTAAAAAATAAGTTATAAAAACTTTTAAACTCTCTTTTAAAGTAGTTTTTTTGAATTTTGATATATGATAACTTAAGTTTTTGAATGTAGAGTATAAAATTAAGAATCCTATAGATATCAATATTATTAATAATCCAATTCTATATGAGCTTTCATTGAATAAATTTTTATTTATTATCCAATTTGATAGTATTATAGATAAAAATATTGTTATGAAATATAAAAACGTTTTTTTCAACTTTTTCACCCCAAAGATAAATAAAATAATAGTGTACTAATATTATAATACACCAAATCATGGAAGTCAATTTAAAATTACATAAATTTAGTTAATAATAAGTTATTTTGATGTATAAGATATAAAAATATTGTAAAAAATAAATTAAAATAAGGAGCTTTTTTTCTTGTATTCATTCTTTATAATTAGTTTAATTAAACATAAGAATAGTTAAACTTATGTTTATATAAAAGGTTATAATATTAATTAACATATGATTTTTTCGGGGTGAAAAATATTGACAAAATTAACATCAACTATGAAATATTCTATAGCTGAAGGTAGTGTTTATAATTCTTTTTTCATTGCAACACAAGGTTTTATAATTACATCTATTGCTTTGTTTTTTGGTTCTAATCCACTTGAAATTTCTTTAATATCTTCATTTCCAGTTATTGCACAATTGTTTCAGATTTTCACAAAAAAAATATTAAAAAAATTTAGAAGTCGAAAAAAATCTTTAATGTTTTTTGCTTTTTTGTCTAGAACTGTTTTTTTAATATTACCTGTATTAATTTTTTTAGATTTTAAAAATAAGTATATTTTAGTTGCTGTTTTTTCAATATTTTCTTTTTTTGGAACTTTTGTAGGGAATATATGGACTTCATCCATGAGAGATATAATTAAATTTGAAGATAGGGGAAAATATTTTGGATTTAGAAATATATTTTCATCTATTTCCGGTATAGTTATGTTATTTGTCTATTCACAATTATTAAATTTAAAAGATACTGGTAAGAGTATGTTATTTATAACTTTAATAATGAGTTTTTTTTCAATATTTTCTGTTTATCTTTTATATAAACATAATATACCTGAATCAGATATAAAAGCTCTTGATGTTAAATTGGGTAAAACGTTTAAGGATAGTCAATTTAAAAGGTTTTTAAAGTTTATAATGGTTTGGACTTTTGCAGTTGAATTTACAAGACCTTATTTTTCATATTATGAAATTACAATTTTGAATGTTAATTATGAATTTTTAGGTCATATGAGTATGTTAACGAGTATATTATCTATTTTTTTATATATGTTATATGGAAATATGATCGATGAATTTGGAAATAAAAATATTTTAAGTTTAGGAATGACTATATCAACTATATCAACTTTATTGTTTTTTTTGATGAGAGTTTATAATTATAAGTCTATAATTTTAATGGATTCAATTTTTTCTGCTTTTGCTTGGTCTGCAATAAATTTAGCCATATTAAATTTATTACTTGAAATCGCTAAAGATCCAGTTGAAAATTATGTCGCAGCTTATTCTATTGCTTCGGGGTTTGCAGCTATTTGTGCTTCTTTAGCGGGAGGATTTTTAGGGAATTTTTTAAAAGGAAAAGTATTTTATATTTTTGATGAAAGTTATTATGGTATTCAATTGATTTTTATAATAGGCTTTATATTAAGAATTTATTCTATATTGCTTTTGAGTAATGTTAAAGCTTTTGAGAAGCCTTTGAAATATAAAGGTATTGTTATAAGTAATTCTATTTCTTTTAGAAGAAGAGATGTTAATTTGGGAATATATACTAAGATATTGAGCATTTTTAAAACAAATAAGGAGAAGTAATTTTATTACTTCTCCTTAATCTTTTTTAGCAAATATATAATATCTATTATCATTTTCTTGAGCTTTTATTAATGGATCTAAACGACTATAAATATTAATTATTTGAAAATTATTTTTTCTTAAAATATTTTTTATAGTTTTTAAGGTATATCCTTTTTCTTTATGATATTCCTCTATTTTTTTATAAGTTCCATTTTTTAATTTTTTGAATATAATTATTTTTAATGTTGCAATATTATTTTCAAAATTAAAATCTCCAGAATGAATTTCTATAAAATCTTCGTTTTCATTTTGTATTCTTTCACCAGGCCATATATTTGATAATGCATATATACTATTTATGTCAAATATGAAATAACCATTCTTTTTTAAATGATTATATACTGATTTGAACAATTTATTTAGTTCTTCTTCAGAATTTATATAGTTTATACTATCAAACCAAGAAGTTATTAAATCGTATTGTTTATTCGTTTTAAAATCGATCATATTTTGAACATAATATTTTATATTTAAATTTAAATCTTTTGTTTTGCCATTGGCGATTTCTATCATTTTATTTGATATATCTAATCCTTCTACTTCTATTAAAGGGTTTTGAATTTTAATATTTCTGCAAAATGTACCTTCTCCACATGCAATATCTAATATGTTATTCGATTTTATTTTTAAATAATTTAATAAAATAGGAAATACTTCAGATATACTTTGACTATAAGAAGTGTACTCTCCTTTTGAATAGATTTCTGCAAAATTTTCATACATATAAAGACCTCCATTTATTTTTTACTTATTTTTATTTTATCATAAAATTAAAGTTTGTATTTAATTTGTTTGAATATATCTTTTAAAATAGCTTTAAACCATTTTTATTGGTGTATATTTTGATTTCATAAATTTTGTAAAATTTGATATCATTTTATCAAAGAAATGTAAAACTTAGTAAAAATACCAAAATTAAATTTTTTAAGGTATATTTCTATTTATTTGTTGTAGAATATCTCTTATGCTAATAAAATAGCTTTTGATATTTTATTTTTTTATATTAAAATGAGAAGTGATTCATATAAAAATGAGAAGTGATTCAGAAGAGATTAAAAAAGCTATTTTATATCAAGAGGTGATATTAATGAATATCGGAATAATGGGATTAGGTACATATTGTCCTGAAAATTATATTAGTTCAGCTGAAATTGCAGAAAAAACAGGAATACCTGAATGGGTCATAAGCCAGAAATTTGGCGTTGATAAAAAAACTATTCCTGGTCCAAAAGATACTACAAGTTATATGGGAATACAGGCAGCAAAAGAAGCTATAAAAGAAGCTGGTATAGATCCAAAAGAAATAGACATTGTTATTTGGAATGGTGCACAACATAAAGATTATCCTTGTTGGTTAGCGAGTTTAAAAGTTGCTGAAGAAATAGGAGCTGTTAATGCATGGGGTTTTGATATGGAAGCTATGTGTGGTTCTATGATGGTTGGTATGGAAACAGCAAGTTCTTTATTGAAAGGAAATGAAAATTATAAAACAGCTTTACTTGTTTCTGGATATAGAAACTCTGATTTAATTGATTATTCAGTTGCGGAGACATCGTTTATGTTTGATATTGGTGTTGGTGGTGCAGCAATGGTTTTAAGAAAGGGATATAACAAAAATGTTATTTTAGGAACGGCATTTAAAGGCGATGGATCCTTTTCTGAAGATTGTGTAGTTGAGGTTGGTGGATCTAAAAATTGGCCTATGACTGAAGAAGATGTTAAAGATATGCATTTTGTTGTTAGAGATGCTGAATCTTTTAAGAAAAAACTTGGTGAAAGGACTATGCCGAATTTTTATCATGTAATAAGAGAATCACTTTCAAAAAGTGGTAGAACTGATAAAGATATAGATTATCTTGCGATATTACATTTTAAAAAATCTGCTCATGATGCGGTTTTAGATGAATTAGGTCTTGATTCTGAACAAACAACTTATTTAAATGAATATGGTCATATAGGTCAAAATGATCAAGTTTTATCTATTAAATTAGGTCTTGAATCAGGAAAGATAAAAGATGGAGATATCGTTGTTATGGTTGGAGCTGGAATAGGCTTTGTTTGGGCAGCTGCAACTGTTCAGTGGGGAGATTACGTAGGTTAAATCATTTTTTGATAGGAGGAATTAAGATGGATAGAATGAAAGGAAAAGTATGTGTTGTAACTGGTGGTGCAAGAGGTATAGGTAAAGCTATTGTAGAGAAAATGGCTAAAGAAGAAGCTACTGTTGTATATGCTCTTGATATGAATGAAGAAGCATTAAATGAACTTGAAAATGCGTATTCAAATGTAAAAGGATATGTTCTTAATGTAACTAATAGAGAAAATATAAAAGAATTTGTAGAATTGGCAAAAAATGAATATGGGAGAATCGATGTTTTAGTTAATAATGCTGGTATTACAGCTGATGCTTTGATTCAAAAAATGGAAGAAGATGCATGGGATAGAGTAATAAATGTAAATTTAAAAGGTGTATTTAACATGACTCAAGCAGTTGTTCCGCTTATGCTTGAAAATGAAAAAGGTAGTATAGTAAGTATTTCTTCTATTGTTGGAGAAAAAGGTAATATAGGCCAAACAAATTATGCTGCAACAAAAGGTGGAGTTATTTCTATGACTTATTCATGGGCTAAAGAATTTGCAAGAAAAGGTGCAAATATAAGAGTTAATGCTGTTGCTCCTGGCTTTATTTTAACTCCAATGACTGAAAAAATGCCTGAAAAAGTTTTAAATTCAATAGTTGAAAAAGTAACTCTTAAAAGAATGGGAAAAGCGACTGAAGTTGCAGATGCTGTATTTTTCTTAGCATCAGAAGAAGCTTCTTATATAACAGGTCATGTTTTAAGTGTTAACGGAGGTACTATTCTTTAAATAATTGAAAAAGAGGGATGTCAATATGTGGAGAAAGCAATATAATAATAAATTAAAATCAATTGAAGATGCTATTCTTTCACTCCCTAAAAGAGCAACTGTAGTCGTAGGTCTTGCGGCTACAGAAGCTCAAGGGTTTTTGAGTAATCTTCATAAATATAAAGATAATTTTGAATATATAAAGGTATTAACTTGTCTTAATATGAAAGAGTATCCATTTTTTATGGAAAAAGAGTATGAGAATAAATTTGCAAATCATTCATGGTTTTATGCGCCACCTACAAGAAAAGCAAAATCTGAAGGCTTATGCACTGTTGATTATATTCCTAATAATCTTCATATGGCTGGTACAGATAAAATAATGAGTGAAAAAGAGGATGATTCAAAATTAGTGTTTTGGGGAACTGTTACTCCAATGCTTGAAAATTCAGGATATTTTAGTTTAGGTCTTTCAAATGTCTATGAAATGGAAGTAATTGAAAATGCTGATATGGTTGTTTTAGAAGTTAATAATAATATGCCTTGGATTCACGGAGAAACCCAAGTACATATAAATCAAGCTGATTATATAGTTGAATCTGATTGGGAAATTCCGGCTTTACCAATAGTTGAACCATCCGAACTTGAAGAAAAGATAGCTAAATATATAGCTGATTTAGTAGATGATGGATCTACTATTCAAATAGGAATAGGTGGAATTCCTAATGCTGTGGCAAAGTTATTAGTTGATAAGAGAGATCTCGGAGTTCATACGGAGATGTTTACAGAATCTATGATTGATTTGTTTGAAGCTGGTGTAATAACAAATAATAAAAAGAATTTATGGAAAGGCAGATCTATTTGTACTTTTGCACTTGGATCTAAAAGGATGTATGAATGGTTGAATAATAATCCAGGCGTATGGGTTATGAGAGGAAGTTATGTTAATGATCCTTTTGTAATAGCTCAAAATGATAATATGATTTCTATTAATACTGCTATTTCTGTTGATTTACAAGGTCAAGTTGTTTCAGAAGCAATTGGTACTAAACAATTTTCAGGAACTGGAGGACAACTTGATACACATAGAGGAGCTATTAAAAGTAAAAATGGTAAAGGTATTATAGCTTTGAGATCAACTGCAAAAAAAGGAGCAATTTCTACCATAGTTTCAGCGCATCCACAAGGATCTACTATTTCTGTTCCAAGACATGATGTGGATTATGTAGTAACTGAATTTGGTGTAGCTCACTTAAGAGGTAAAAGTCTTTCACAGAGGGTAAAAGCATTAATAGAAATTTCACACCCTGATTTTAGAGAAAAACTTTTAACAGAAGCTAAAGAACTTGGATATATTTAATTTTATTATTTATTATTAAGGAGGAACAATATATGAGCAAAGTATTTATTATTGATGCAAAAAGAACAGCTTTAGGAACATTTGGTGGAACTCTTAAAAATGAACCTGCATCCAAGCTCGGAGCACATGTTTTAAAAGAAATGATAAGTATAAATAATTTGAATCCTAATAATATAGATGAGACAATAATTGGTAATATTTTAGGTGCAGGCCAAGGAATGGGGCCAGGTAGACAGGTTGCTATTTATGCTGGAATACCTGTTGAATCTCCTGCTTATACTATAAATATGATATGTGGTTCAGGAATGAAAGCAGTTATGATAGGTGCAACAGATATAATGTCTGAACAAGCAGATTTAGTTGTTGCTGGTGGTATTGAAAATATGTCTATGGCACCATATTTAATAAATTCAAATAATAGATTCGGAAGTAAAATGGGTAATCAAACAATTATAGATCATATGATAAATGATTCTTTAACAGATGTTTTTAATCAATATCATATGGGTGTAACTGCTGAAAATATAGCACAAAGATATAATATAAGCAGAGAGGAACAAGATGAATTTGCATATACGTCTCAATTAAGGGCTAATCAAGCAATAGAGAATGGAAGATTTAAAGATGAAATAATTCCTTATAAAATAAAAACAAGAAAAGGTGAAGTTGTATTTGATACTGACGAACATCCTAGACTTACAAGTGTTGAAAAACTTGGAATGTTGAGGCCAGCTTTCAAAAAAGATGGAACTGTTACTGCTGGAAATTCTTCAGGAATTAATGATGGGGCGAGTATTATGATTCTTGCTTCAGAAGAAGCAGTTGAAAAATATAATTTAAAACCAATTGCTGAAATAATTGCATTTTCTCAAGCTGGAGTAGATCCTGCATTTATGGGATTGGGACCAGTTCCAGCAATAAAAAAAGTTATGGAGAAAACTGGTTTAAGTTTAGATGATATATCATTGTTTGAACTAAATGAAGCATTTGCATCTCAATCTCTTGGTGTAATTAAAGAACTAAGTGATTATTATAAGAAAGATAAAAATTGGTTTATGGAAAGAACTAATTTGAATGGTGGAGCTATAGCTTTGGGACATCCTGTAGGTGCATCAGGTAATAGAATTATAGTAACTTTGATTCATGAAATGTTGAAACAAAAAAAAGAGTATGGACTTGCTTCACTTTGTATAGGTGGAGGAATGGGGACTGCAATAGTTATTCGTAATTTAATATAAGGGGTGATTTTATGAAGAAAATCCTCGGAACTTTAATGGCAGTTTTATTGATCGTTTTTGCTTTTGCTGAAGTTGGCGTGACTGATACAGAAATTAAAATAGGTTCTTTTCAAGCATTATCCGGACCAATAGCTTCAATTGGACAACCTATGACTAAAGGAATGCAGGCATATTTTAATTGGGTTAATGATAATGGCGGTATTAATGGTAGAAAGATAAACTTAATAGTTGCTGATGATCAATTTAATCCTGCAAAAACTACCGTAGAAGTTAAAAGACTCGTTGAATCTGATAATGTTTTTTCAATAGTTGGAGGACTTGGTACACCAGGAGTATTAGCTGTTATGAATTATTTAAATGAAAGTGAAGTTCCATTTGTATATCAAGGTAGTGGTTCTTCATTATTAAGTTTCCCAGCTAAAGAATATGTTTTTCCTGTACAACCAAATTATAAAGTTGAAGGTAATATAATAGCTAATTATTTTGTTGATAAAGGTTATAAAAATATAGCTCTTGTTTATAGAAATGCAGAGGATGGTAAAGAATTTGCTGATTCTTTTGAAGAAGTTCTAAGTAAAAATGGTAAAAAAGCAGCTATTTCTTTGGCTATAAATCCTGCAGCAGATAATTTTGCAACTGAAATAACTAAATTGATAGGTAAAAGACCAGATGCTGTTGCAGTAATGCTTTATGGAGCACAAGCACCTAATTTTATTAAACAAGCTAAACAGTATGGATTAAGAAATCAAGAATATGTTTTATCTTATGCAAATGCTTCTGTTACATTTATTCAATTAGCTGGTAATGCTGCAGAAGGTGTAAAAACAGCTGCTTGGGTTGATGTAGACTTTGAAAATCCAGAAACTCCTGCATTAAAAATATATGGAAAATATAATAATGGAGAAATACCAAATGCATATGCAGTTGCAGGTTTAATAGCTGCAGAAACATTTACAGAAGCAGTTAAAAGAGCTGGAAAAGATCTTACAAGAGAAAGTTTGGTTGAAGCTTTAGAAACTTTCAATAATTGGTCTGGTGAAATAACAAATGGAGTTACTTATGCTGATTTTAATACAGAAAGAGAAAATTCAAGATTGGGTAAAAACTCTATGTATTTATTAGAAGTTAAAGATAATATATTTGTAAATTCTACAGATTGGTTATATTTTAAATAAAAAAGTTTTTAATACAGCGGGGTTTTAATTCCCCGCTTTTTTAAAGGGGTGAAATAATGCTTCAGATAAAAGATGTAAGAGTTTCTTTTGGTGGATTAATAGCAGTTAAAGATATGAATATGAATGTTAAAAAAGGAACAATACATTCTTTGATAGGTCCTAACGGAGCTGGAAAAACTACTTTATTTAACGCAATAACAAGAGTTATACAGCCAGACAAAGGTGATGTTATTTTTAAGAGTGAATCTTTAATAAATCTTACGCCAGAAAAAATAATATATAAAGGTATCTCAAGAACTTTTCAAAATTTACAACTTTTTCAAGGTATGAATGTATATGATAATATTTATTCTGGATTTGTTCATAATTATAAAGGAAATTTATTTGAAATATTTTCTAAGAAAAAAAGAGATTTTGATATACAAACAAAAAATAAGATATTGGAAGTTACAGAGCTTCTTCAAATAAAAAATAGACTTAATTCTTATCCGTCTCAATTACCTTATGGTGTTTTGAAAAGGGTAGAGATTGCAAGAGCTATGGTTTCTGATCCTGAACTTTTGTTATTTGATGAACCTGCTGCTGGTTTGAATCATAATGAAACATCTGAGATAAGAGATATAATAAAAATGCTTAAATCTAATGGTAAAACTATTTTACTTGTTGAACATGATATGAACCTTGTTATGAAGGTTTCAGACGAGATAACTGTTATGAGTTTTGGAGAAAAAATTGCTGAAGGAGTTCCAGAAGAGATAGCAAATAATGAAGAAGTAATAAAAGTATATCTGGGGGAGAGTGAAAATGCTTAAAGTCAATAATTTAATAGTTAATTATGGTCATGTAAAGGCCGTAAAAAATATAAGCTTTGAATTGAATAAAGGTGAAATAGTTTCAATACTTGGTTCTAATGGAGCTGGAAAAACTTCAACTCTTTTTGGAATGATGAGTATTGTAAAATCATCTTCAAATATTGAATTTAAAGGAAAAGATATAAGCAAATATTCCTCTGTTCAAAAAGTAAAAGAAGGTTTGGTTTTATGTCCAGAAAATAGAAGAGTTTTTCCAGAATTATCTGTAGAAGAAAATTTGAAAATGGGGAGTTTTATTAGAGGTAATTATTCTAAAGTTATAAAAGATGTTTATGACTTATTTCCAATTTTAAAAGATAGAAAAAGACAGGCTGCAGGTTCATTATCTGGTGGAGAACAGCAAATGCTCGCTGTTGGTAGAGCTATGATGGGAGAGCCAGAAGTTCTCATGCTAGATGAACCATCTTTGGGATTGGCACCAGTTATTACTGATGATATATTTAATGTTTTAAAAGAACTAAAAAATTCTGGAGTTTCAATATTGCTTGTAGAACAAAATGCCTTGAAATCCTTGAGAATTTCTGATAGAGCATATATTCTTGAAACTGGAAATATAGTTGCACAAGGTATTGCTAAAGATCTTTTAAATGATGAAAAAGTTAAAAAAGCTTATTTAGGAATATAGGGGTGATTTTATGCTTATAATACAAAGTATTATATTGGGAATACCACAAGGGGCTCTTTATGGACTTATGGCCTTTGGTATAGCATTGATATTTAGAACTGTCAGTGTTATGAATTTTTCCCATGGAAATGCCGGAATGTTTGCAACTTTTATAGGTTTTAGCGTTTATACATTAACCAATAATATATTTATTGCTTTGATATCTGCAGTTGTTTTTGGATTTATTCTTGGAGTATTGATAGAAAAATTTTTAATGAGACCTGTAAAACATTTATCACATGGTGCTATGTTGATAATAACTTTGGGCCTTTTGATGGTTTTTGAAGGATTATCTATAGTTATTTGGGGAACTGAATATTTACAATTACCAGAACTCAATGATGGTATGCCTATTATAATGGAATTTGGAGAAAATATATTAGTTTTACCAATAAATGATTTAATTGTTACTGTTATAGCATTAAGTGTTTCTATTTTATTGGCTATATTTTTAAAATATACAAAAATAGGTACTGCAATAAGAGCAAGAGCTCAAGATGAAGTTGGTTCGAGTGTTGTAGGAATAGATATAAATAAAGTAGATTCTATAGTTTGGGGAATAGGAATTTCTCTTGCAGCATTAGTAGGTATACTTGCAGCACCTAAAACTTATGTACATCCTAATATGATGACAAATATGCAATTGTATGGATTTACTGCAGGAGTTTTGGGAGGATTTTCAAGTTTGTTTGGTGCTATAGTAGGAGGAATGATTCTTGGAATATTAGAGAAAGTAGTTGGTGTTTATATATCACCAGATTATCAGTTATCTATAATATTGATATTAATCATAGTAGTTTTAGTTGTAAAACCTTCAGGTATATTTGGTAAAAAGTTTGAAGGGAGAGTTTAATTATGAAAAAAATAATGATAACTTTTATAATAGGTTTGCTTTTGGGATTAATTTTTATGTCTCAATCTTTTTTATTAATGATATTTTCGACTATTTTAATATTTGCAATAGCTGCTTTAGGGTTAAATATATTATCTGGTTATACAGGACAAGTTTCAATCGGACATGGAGCTTTTATGGCTATAGGAGCTTATACCACAGCTACAATGTCATTAAATTTTAATACTCCATTTATTTTGAACTTGCTATTAGCAATTGTTTTTTCAGCTATACTTGGTGCTATAATAGCACTTCCTGCTTTAAGACTTAAAGGTTTTTATCTTGCAATAGCTACTATGGCTTTTGGAATTGCTGTTGAACAGATAATATCTTCTTTTGAATTATTTGGTGGGCATATAGGTTTGAGAGATATAAAGCCTCTTGTTGATTCTGATTTTTATATGTATTTAATAAATCTTGCATTTTATGCAATTTTAAGTTATATTGCTGGAAGAATAATAAATTCACCTAATGGGTTGAAATATAAAATGACAAGAGATAGTGAAATAGCAGCAAGATCTTATGGCGTTAATTTATCATTTGCTAAATTAGAATCATTTGTTTTGAGTGCTATATATGGTGGTATTGCTGGAAGTTTATATGCTCATACTATTGGTTATATTGCACCTACAGATTTTGCATTAGGGAACTCTTTAAATTTACTTGCAATGATTGTTATTGGAGGAATGGCCTCTATACATGGAGGATTAATTGGTTCTATTATAATTACGGGTTTACCTTTCCTATTTTCAAGAGGTAGTATACCTATGTCTATAATATTTGGAATATTATTAATAGTTTTTGTTCTTTTCTTCCCAAAAGGAATAATATATGGTCTTATGATGGGATATGTTAAATATTTGGAAAGGCCTTTTATATATTTTATAAAAAATAATTTGAGAAAAAATGATAAACCAAAACAAAAAATCAAAGTTAAAGGAAAAGATATATATTATGATGTAAATGGTGAAGGAAAATCTGTTATAATGATACATGGTAATTTTGGTTCTCATAAATGGTTTAATAAAGTTAATAATATATCAGGATATAAAATATATACTGTTGATATGCCAAATTTTGGACATTCAGATCATATTGAAAACGCTAATATTGATGAATATGCTGATTATATAAATGAATTTATGAATTCACTGAATATAGATAAAGCTGTTATTGTTGGACATTCTCTTGGTGGTGCAGTTGCTCAAAGCTTAGCCTTAAGGTATAATAATAAGGTGAATAAATTGATTTTGATTTCTTCAGCTCCTTATTATGGATTTAAAACACCTGAAGAAAATTATTCTTCATTGGCTTTGTTGAAAAATAATAGAAGTATTTTAAAAGAAAGTATTAAAGGTATAATGCCTCTTAATAAAGATAAAAAGTTTTTAAATGAACTTGTTAATGATTCATTGCTTATGAATCCAAAATGTTTTGTAGAGAATGCAAGAGCTTTAGAAAAATATGATTTTACTGATTTAAAAGATAAAATAAATTTTTCTACAATGGTTTTATTTGGTAAAAAAGATATTTTAATTACTAAAGAAATGGCTGTTAGAACAGCAGAATTTTATAATGCTGAATTAAAAGAATATGATAATGTAGGACATTCATTGATGGTTGAAGAACCTGAATTATTCAAAAAAATGTTTATAAATTTTATGAATAGGGGTTAGTATGTTATGAAGAAAAAAACCGATACATTAGATAAACTATTGGAAGCGTCAAGAGATCTATTTTCAAAAAAATGGTATGAAACTGTTTCTGTCGCTGAAATTTGTAGAGAGGCAGGAGTTTCTAATGGTGTCTTTTATAGATATTTTAAAAATAAAAAGTCTATATTTGAATATCAGGTTGATGAACTTTTGACTTATTTTGAAAGAGAATTTAATAATATAAGAGGTATAACAGCTGAAGATAGACTTGAAAAATTTTTGGATATAGTTATTCAATCAGGAGATAGGCATAGACAACATATTACCATTTTTAGAGAAGCCCAATATAGATTTCCAGAATTTGAAAAAAGATTAAGAAAAATGTATATTATCGGTTTGTCAAGAGTTTTTAACAGAGAAATAAGTGAAACAGAGTATCTCTTTGTAGCTGGAGCTGTTAGGTTTATAAATATAAGATATATATTTAATTCTAAAGAATATAAGAATGAAATTTTAAAAAATATAATTATTAATGGTATTTTTGAAGAACTCGAAGTAGATTTTTCTAAAGTTTTTTCTGAAAAACTTGAAGAACCCGATATGATAGAATGTAAAACTTCAAGATGTAAATTGATAAATGCAGGTATAAAATTATTCGGTGAAAAAGGTTATTATAATGTGAATATATATGATATAACTAAAGAAGCAGGATATGCTGTAGGTACTTTTTATATATACTTTAATTCAAAAGAAGAATTTCTTTCTTCTATAGTAGATATAATAAGTAAAAATACGAGAAGATTTTTATCTTTAAATTCTAAAGAAACTCTTAATAGACTTGAGAAAGAATTGAGAGGTATTTATTTATTTTTATTCTTTTTTTCACATAATAAAAGCTATTATGAGATTGTTAGAGAAGCAGAATTTGTTGTTAATGAATCTGCCAAAAGATATTATGATAATTTTGAAAGAGGATATCAAAATAATTTAGATAGTATAAAGATTGAAGATAAATCATTAATAGCAAATTTTTTAATGGGTTTTTCTCATTATCTTGGAATTGAAAAACTCTTTCTTGAAAACGTAACTGATGAGAAAGTAATAATAAAAGAAGTATCTGATTATTTTAAAAATGGTATAAAAGAATAATATGAAAGGATAATATACATCGTATATTATCCTTTTTCATAATATAAAGGGGGATATTATGATTATAAAAACTTTAAATGAAGTAGATTTAGAAGATTTACTTGAAGGATTTAAAGATGCTTTTTCAGATTATGTTGCTGATATTTCTATGACTAAAGAACTTTTTATGAGAACTTTGAAATGTAGAAGAGTTGATAAAGATTATTCTTTGATTGCATTAGAAAATGATAAAGTTGTAGGATTTATTATTAATGGCTCTGGTTTTTTTAAAGATGAGTATACTATTTATGATATTTTTACAGGAGTTTCAAAAAAGAACAGGGGAAGAGGAATAACAAAAACATTATTTGAAAAATTAGAATTATTATTGAAAGAATCTTTATTTAAACAATATTTACTGGAAGTAATAGATAATAATTTTAAAGCTATTAATTTGTATAGAAAAAAAGGATTTATTAAAAATAGAAATTTATCAATTTTTTCTTTTAAAGATTTTAATATAAGAGATTTTAAAGAAGATATAATAATAAAAGAATATGAATATTTTTATAAAGATGATTATAAGAAAATGACTTTTTATTTGCCTTCTTGGCAAAATTCCTTTGAAACTTTAGAAGAGATAAAAAATGAAGTAAAAGTTTTAGAGGCTTATTTTAAAGATGAATTAGTAGGTTATTTAACTTTTAGAGAAAATGAAATATATTCTTTTGGATCTATTAAAAATTATAAAGTTGATATTTTAAATCAATTGTTTAAAAATTTTCATGAAAAATGTAAATTAAAAAATATTGAGGGAAAATTATTGAATGTTGATTCTGAAAATGATATTATAGAATATTTGTTCGACATAGGATTTAGAAAGATAAAAGACAGAAATAGTATAGTTGAAATAGGGCAGTTAGAGATGATAAAAAAATTATAGATAAAAATAAAATCGCTAATAGTAATTACTATTAGCG